>NZ_JACDWW010000050.1:0-99539 GCF_016464145.1 Marinobacter sp. bablab_jr008 | reverse complement strand
CCCACACGAATTACTTGGTTAACTTTTTAAAGAGCGTTTGAGCTGTTGCTCAATCAAGGCCGCGTATTCTACATCGTTCCGCTGCCCTGTCAACCACTTTTTTCGAAGAATTTTTGAAGCAAATTTTCGAACACTTTCAAGTAGTTGCATCCCTCGTGAACCGGCGTTGTCTGCCGTGTCCCTCAGAAGTGGTGCGCATTCTACAGCCCTC
Organism: Marinobacter sp. bablab_jr008; assembly: GCF_016464145.1. Classification (NCBI taxonomy): domain Bacteria; kingdom Pseudomonadati; phylum Pseudomonadota; class Gammaproteobacteria; order Pseudomonadales; family Marinobacteraceae; genus Marinobacter; species Marinobacter sp. bablab_jr008. The sequence goes on along the minus strand of NZ_JACDWW010000050.1, from coordinate 99,328 downwards.
AGGAAAACTGTCAACGCCCATTTTCAATTTTTTTACCGGGCTTCGGTTTCCACCTATCGAGCTGTTCAGAATACAACCAGAACGACTAAAAATCACCCGGATTTTCACCCCTCACCATGGATTCAGAGATCAGGCTTTCAGAATTCGACCTTTATAGAGCTTGCTGCAGTGCGGGCTTTCTCCCGGGCATCCTCTAAGGAGCTACCCAACGCCAGCGCTACCCCCATTCGCCTCTTGCCTTGTAATTCCGGTTTTCCGAACAGGCGTAGCTGGGTTCCCGGTTGTGCCAGGGCTTCTTCCAGGCCGGTATAGGAAACTTCTGTGGAGGTTCCCTCCGGCAGAATGACCGCCGACGCACTGGGACCATTCTGTCGAACAACAGGAACGGGAACACCCAGTATGGCCCGGGCGTGGATAGCAAACTCGGACAGGTCCTGGGATACAAGTGTGACCAGTCCCGTGTCATGGGGGCGAGGTGAGACCTCCGAGAACCAGACATTCTCACCCTTCACAAACAGTTCAACACCATAGATGCCGTAACCGCCGAGATCTTCCACCACAGCACGGGCGATCTCTTTTGAACGCTGTAATGCCAGGTCATTCATCGGCTGCGGCTGCCAGGATTCGCGATAATCACCATCTTCCTGTCTGTGGCCAATGGGCTCGCAGAAGGTTACCCCCTCTTTATGCCTCACAGTCAGCAAAGTAATCTCATAGTCAAAATCGACAAAGCCTTCGACGATTACCCTGCCCTTTCCTGCCCGGCCTCCGGTTTGTGCGTACTCCCAGGCTCTTTCAATATCGGCTTCGGTCTTTACTGTGCTTTGCCCCTTGCCAGACGAACTCATCACTGGTTTTACCACCAAGGGAAGCCCGACTTCCGCAACCGCCTGCAAATATTCTTCCCGCGTACCCGCAAACCGATAAGGTGACGTTGGCAACCCGAGCTCTTCCGCAGCCAACCGACGAATACCCTCACGATTCATCGTCAGGTTGACCGCCCGCGCACTGGGTATCACCCGATAACCTTCCTGCTCGAGCTTGACCAACTCCGGGGTAGCAATAGCTTCTATCTCCGGAACAATCAGGTTCGGGCGCTCCTTCTCGATAACGCTCCGCAAAGCCACAGGGTCCAGCATGTCGACCACATGGGAACGGTGGGCCACTTGCATTGCCGGTGCATCGGCATATCGATCAATGGCGATCACTTCAACGCCGAAGCGCTGCAGTTCAATCACAACTTCCTTGCCCAACTCCCCGGAACCGCAAAAAAGCACCCGGAATGCGTTGCTTTTAAGAGGTGTACCCAATCTGACGCTGGTCTTGGTGTTATCGGTCATCTTATAGAGCTACCTTTTGTTCACGTATTGCCACCAGTTTCAAAACTTCTCGGCGTTCATCGTCTGTCATTCGAGTCCAGTGAAGAATCTCGTCACTGGTACGATGGCACCCGATGCAAACATCGTTCTCGTCTAAAGCGCACACGCTTACGCAGGGTGAGCGCACCCGATCGGCCCTGTTCATTTCTGCTCCGGATCACAGACTTTAAGTTTCTCCAGGTAACGCGTGGCATTCTGAACATAATGCGCCGCGCTCATTTCCAACATTTTCTTCTGATTGTCGTTCAATTCACGCTTGATCTTGCCGGGAGAACCCACAACCATCGAACCATCCGGTATTTCCATACCTTCAGGAATCAGCGTATTGGCACCAATCAGGCAATGCTTGCCGATCTTTGCCCCATTAAGCACCACTGCGTTTATGCCAATCAGTGAATAATCGCCGATATCACAGCCGTGCAGCATCACCTTATGCCCGACAGTAACACCCCGGCCGATGGTCAAAGGCAGCCCCGGATCGGTGTGAAGCACCGATCCATCCTGAACGTTGGATTCAGGACCAACCGTGATGCACTCGTTGTCGCCGCGAATAACCACGTTAAACCAGACGCTACTTTTCTCCAGCAAGCGGACATTGCCAGTGATAACGGCGTTTGCAGCAACAAATTGACCATCGCCAACTACCTGGGGGCGCTTGTCTTCGAGCTCGTAAAACATATCAGCCTCCTTGAGGGGGTTCGAGCAGATCGATTCCGGCATCGTACACGGCGTTCATAAAGTCGACCAGAACAACCGCGGAGAGCCCCCAGATCTGGTAACGCTCCCAGCGGTAACAGGGCACATAAAAGGTGTGGTTCAGAAAACTGAGGGCATCGGTGCGTTCCCTCCTGTCCTCCAGAAAGAAGGAAAGCGGTACCCGGAACACGCTTTCTATTTCATAGGGATTGGGCACCACCGGATGATCGCCTGGAACAACCCCTACGTAGGGTGTTACAAGAATGCCGTAGCGCGACATTACCTGGCTTAATGGTGCGATGACGTCCACCTGGTCGGGAGGCAACCCGATTTCTTCATGGGTCTCTCTCAACGCAGTGGCCGCAAGCGACGAATCCTCGGGATCCCGCTTGCCGCCCGGATAAGACACCTGGCCACGGTGGGTTTTCAGGTTGGCAGACCTCAGGGTAAAAATCATTTCCGGATTGTTTTCATCATCCGTTACCGGCACCAGAATACCGGCTTCCGGATAATCCAGTGCCAACTGTCGCGGGGCATAATTGGATAATTTTTCAGTTAATAGGTCTCGCACTCGCTACTCCAGTGGCATCCCGATTTTGCATGAGACACAGACAGCCGGGATCGTTAAACTGATCATCAACAGATACTCAGTATACGGGGAAACTAATGAAGTATTGCAGCACATGCGGCCATCCGGTCGAACAACGCATTCCGGAGGGTGACAACAGGCACCGCTACGTATGTGTCAGCTGCGAGACCATACATTACCAGAACCCGAGGATTGTGGCGGGTACGGTTCCGGTCTGGGAAGGCCAGATACTTTTATGCCGGCGCGCGATCGAGCCCCGTTACGGCTATTGGACCCTTCCCGCCGGTTTCATGGAAAATGCTGAGACAACGATTGAGGCTGCAGCGAGGGAAACGCTGGAAGAGGCCCTTGCCGACGTCACCATCGAAGGCCTTTATTCCATCATCGATGTGCCGCATATCAACCAGGTTCACATGTTCTATCGCGCCAGCCTTAAAGACGGGCAATTCGGCGCCGGAGAGGAATCCCTTGAGTCCCGCCTTTTCTCCCCCGGCGAGATTCCATGGGACGAGATATCATTTCCAACCGTACGCAAAACCCTTGAGCTCTTTCTTATCGATATGGAGACAGAGCGGTTTGGCGTTCACGTCAGTGATATCCGCCACCCCATGGGGAAAAAGGCCTGACCCGCCGTCAAAGATCAACCAGCCGAAAAACCTCATAAGCGGGCTCTTCATAAGGATGTGCTTGCTTCAGTGCGGCTAGCGCATCTCTTATGAGGCTGTCGTCGCACACTAACTCCACTTTATATTCCCGCACCGTTTCTAATTGCCCCTGTTGCCCCAGAAACGGATCGCTTCCCGCCAGCGGCCGGAACTGCCCCTGGCCTTCACATTGCCAGGCACAACTGTCGTATTCTCCGATTTTTCCGGCACCAACATTGAACAGTGCCTGCTTGGTTTGTTCCAGATGACTCTCGGGTACGAAGTAGCAAAACTTATACACGGACACCTCCCTGACTGATCAAATATCACCCAGCATTAGAGAATTCAAACTTACTCACAGATTCTGTGGATAACTCTGGGGAAAGTTTTTGGGAATCGCCCCCCAAGCCCCATGAATACTGGACTTCTCTTAAATTGCCGACATTTTCACCCATGATTTTATTCCCTTTAATATCAACAAGTTAAAGGTTTCGCACAAAAACTGAACTTAGTTCTCAATGTTTGCTCACAGAACGGCCAGGGCGGCACCGGAAATGTGCATAAAGTTGTCTAGTCAAGCCCCGAGACAGCAAATTTACAGACTATTTTAGGGCATCAGGGGTTGAATTTGGGGTTGACATCAAAGGTACAGGCTTAACCAATCTACAATAAAAAAAGCCAGCCTCGACTCTCTTGGAAACAGAGACCGGAGGCTGGCTTTTCACTTCTCTTTTCAGCTGCGATTCAGCGAATCAACCAAACCACTTTCTGGCGTTGCGGAACATGCGCAACCAGGGACCATCTTCTTGCCAGGTATCCGGGCGCCAGGAGTGCTGAACGGCCCGGAACACCCGCTCTGGATGGGGCATCATGATGGTCACGCGACCATCCCGTGTGGTAATACCGGTAATACCAGACTCTGAACCGTTGGGGTTATAGGGGTAACGGGTCGTTTCCCGGCCACGGTTGTCGACATATCGGAGAGCAACCAATTCGTTATCCGACAGCGCCTTGGCTGACGTGCCGGAAGCGAACTCAACCCTCCCCTCACCGTGGGCAACCGCGATCGGCATACGGGAGCCAGTCATGCCATCCAGGAAGGCGGATGGTGAGGAAGTAACCTCAACCATCACCAAGCGCGCTTCGAACTGTTCTGACTGGTTTCGAACAAAGCGGGGCCAGCCCTCACTGCCCGGAATCAGCTCGTGCAGATTGGATAGCATTTGGCAACCATTGCAGACACCAAGGGCAAGGGTATCCTGGCGATTAAAGAACGCAGCAAACTGATCACGCACCCGGTCGTTGAACAGGATGGACTTGGCCCAGCCTTCACCAGCACCCAGCACATCACCGTAGGAGAAACCGCCACAAGCCACCAGACTCTGGAACTTCTCCAGGCTGATGCGACCGGATAGCAGGTCACTCATGTGAACGTCCGTCGCTTCAAAGCCTGCTCGGTCGAAGGCTGCCGCCATCTCAACCTGCCCGTTTACGCCCTGCTCCCGCAACACCGCCACTTTCGGCCGTTTGCCGGTATTGATAAATGGTGCCGCGACGTCTTCATTCAGATCAAAGGTCAGATCAGCACTCAGCCCCGGATCCTCGGCATCTAGCAGGTTCTCGAATTCTTCCCGGGCACAGTCGGCATTGTCGCGAAGAGACTGAATGCGGTAGCTGGTTTCTGCCCAGAGGCGCTGCAGATCTGTGCGCGCCTCATCCAGAACCGGCTCTCCGGCAAACAACAACCGAACCCGATCCTTGTCATTCAGAGTACCAATGACACTGGTGTGATCTCCCAGCCCGGCACCGGAGAATTGCTGGAGAACGAAATCAGTGTCTTCACGGCGCACCTGGATAACCGCACCCAGTTCCTCATTGAAGAGTTCGCGGGCAAATTGGGATTCGTCTTCCGCGAGGCCATCCAGCTTGATATCGACACCGGTTCTGCCAGCAAAGCTCATTTCCGCAAGGGTGACGAACAGACCACCATCGGAACGGTCATGATAGGCCAGCAACTTGCCATCGGCATTGAGGCCCTGAATAACCGCGAAAAATGCCTTGATATCCTCGGGGTCGTCCAGATCCGGCGCCACAGCACCCACCTGACGATAAACCTGCGCCAGCGCAGATCCGCCAAGACGGTTCTGACCAGCGGCCAGGTCAACAAGAATAAGATCCGTTTCACCGGCATCCGTGCGCAGCTGAGGTGTCTGGGTGCGGGCAACGTCGGTCACCGGAGCAAAACCGCTGACGATCAGCGACAGCGGCGCAGTGACGCTCTTCTGCTCGCCATTGTCTTCTTCCCAGGCGGTTTTCATGGACATGGAGTCCTTGCCCACCGGTATGGTAATACCCAGCGCCGGGCACAACTCCATACCCACAGCGCGAACGGTCTCGTAAAGGTTCTCGTCCTCGCCCGGATGACCTGCAGCAGCCATCCAGTTGGCGGAAAGCCGGATATCCGACAGCTTTGCGATCGGCGCCGCCGCGAGGTTGGTGATGGTTTCGCCCACAGCCATTCGGCCAGACGCCGGCGCATCAATCACCGCAAGCGGTGTGCGCTCACCCATCGCCATGGCTTCACCGGTGCGCACATCAAAAGATGCTGCGGTTACCGCAACATCACTGACAGGAACCTGCCAGGGGCCGACCATCTGGTCCCGGGCCACCAGCCCGGTGATAGTGCGGTCGCCAATAGTAATCAGGAAGCTCTTGGAGCCAACCGACGGCAGACGCAGAATCCGCTGAACGGCATCGTGAAGATCGATTTTCGTGGAATCGAAAATCGGCTTGGTAAAGGAGGAACGGCTGACACTGCGATGCATGCGCGGAGGCTTGCCGAAAAGCACTTCCATCGGCAGATCCACGGGCTTGTCGTTGAAGTAGGAATCACCCAGCTCCAGATGATGTTCCTCGGTCGCCTCACCAATCACTGCATACGGGCAGCGCTCGCGACGACACAGAGCATCGAAAAGATCCAGGTTTTCAGGCGCAACCGCCATAACGTAACGTTCCTGAGACTCGTTACACCAGATCTCCAGGGGCGACATGCCCGGTTCGTCACTGGGAATATCCCTGAGCTCAAACTTGCCGCCACGGCCACCGTCCTTGACCAGCTCCGGCATGGCATTGGACAAGCCGCCGGCCCCGACATCGTGAATGAAGCAGATCGGGTTTTTGTCGCCCATCTGCCAGCAACGGTCGATAACTTCCTGGCAACGCCGTTCCATTTCAGGGTTGTCGCGCTGTACCGAAGCGAAATCCAGATTCTCATTACTGGAACCGGAGTCCATGGAAGAGGCTGCGCCCCCGCCAAGGCCAATCAGCATGGACGGACCACCCAGCACGATAAGCTTGGCGCCGACCGGAATATTGCCCTTCTCTACGTCCTGCTCGCGAATGTTGCCCAGACCACCGGCAATCATGATCGGCTTATGATACCCACGAACCTCTTCACCGGCGGCGCCAGGCACCTTCTCTTCAAAGGTCCGGAAGTAACCGGCCAGGTTAGGACGGCCGAATTCGTTGTTAAAGGCCGCCCCACCAATGGGGCCTTCAATCATGATATCCAGGGGAGAGGCAATCCGGTCCGGCTTGCCATAGCCGATTTCCCAGGGTTGCTCGTCGCCGGGAATATTCAGGTTGGAAACGGTGAAACCGGTGAGACCGGCTTTCGGCTTGGAACCACGACCGGTCGCGCCTTCATCCCGGATTTCGCCACCAGAACCTGTGGCCGCGCCGGAGAAGGGGGCAATCGCAGTCGGGTGGTTGTGGGTTTCCACCTTCATCAGGATATGCACCGGCTCCCGGTTATAGCCGTAGACACCCGTGTCCGGATTCGGGAAGAAGCGACCGGCTTCGCTGCCGGCGATCACCGCGGCGTTGTCCTTGTAGGCCGACAGCACGCCCTCGCTATTCATCTCGAAGGTATTGCGAATCATCGCGAACAGGGACTTTTCCTGGCCTTCCCCATCAATATCCCAGGACGCGTTGAAAATCTTGTGGCGGCAGTGCTCAGAGTTGGCCTGAGCAAACATCATCAGCTCAACATCCGTCGGATCCCGCTCCAGGCCGACAAAGGATTTGACCAGGTAATCAATCTCATCGTCCGCCAGCGCCAGGCCCAACCGGCCATTTGCTTCCACCAGGGCATCCCGGCCACCAGACAACACCGGTACCCGTCCCAGAGAGCGAGGCTCTTCGTGGCTGAACAGAAGTTCTGCGCCGCCCATCTCGTGGAACACTTTCTGAGTCATACGATCGTGGAGAAGTGCTGCGATCTGCTCGCGCTGCTCCAGGCCAAGTTTCTTGCTGGCCTTTACATAGTAGGCAATGCCGCGCTCAATTCGGCGAATCTGCCGGAGGCCACAATTACGGGCGATATCCGTCGCCTTGCTGGACCATGGCGATAACGTGCCCGGCCTCGGAACCACCAGGAATAAAATCCCATCCGGCTGCTCAACCTGGACACTGGGACCATAGGTAAGCAGGCGATCCAGGATGGCCTGTTCCGAATCGGAAAGGTCGGCATCAAGATCCACAAAGTGCATGAACTCGGCATACACATGTTCTACACCCGGCACCATTTCCTGTATACGGGAATGCAGTTTGCGGGAACGAAAAGGCGAGAGCGCTGGCGCGCCGCGAAGTTCAAGCATGATATCAACCTGTATCGCGCGAATCGGGGGACGTCTGAAAGGCCGCAATGATACTTGAAACCGACTTCAGGTTACAGCGGAAGCTGGCCTCTTTCCGCGGTGTAAAATTGACATTCTTTTGCACAGTTATTAACCAGACCAATTGACCATTTCGCCCTCAGCAGTGATCATTGAGACTATGCATGGAAAGCAAGAAGCATCAAAAAGCAGGAGCATGGGAGCACCTCCCGGACCATCCTGACCATTGAGCGTGTAGCGGAGACCAGGGATTTGTCACGATTTATCAGCACTTTCCGACGCAGTAGTGCGCAGTTGAGCATTGTATTGGCAGTTCTCCTTGCCACAGGCTGCTCGCAGCCCACAACGCTGCAGGAAATCCGGGAAGAAGGCGTTTTGCACGTCATCACCCGGGTTGCGCCTTCTATCTATTACCAGGATCGGGAACAGGACACCGGCTACGATTACGAGCTGGCCAGACTGTTTGCCGACGAACTCGGGGTTGAACTGCGGGTTCGGGTTGCCGACGATAATTCTGAAATCCTCTCTGTCTTGTCCAGAAACTACGCACACATCGGTCTGGCCGGCCTGACACAGCGGCCCGACTTTGGCGAGCAGTACCGCTCGGTGCCCATAGGTGTCGCCGCGCAATCGGTTATCGTTTATAATAAAGAAGTTCCTGCACCGGAATCACTGGAAGATCTCGCCTCCGAAACCATCCATATGCTGGCCGACAGCAACCATGAGCACCTTGTTGCTGATCCCGGGAACGAGGCTGGCCCCATCATTCAGAAACACCCGGGGCTGGATGCTGCCGGTCTTCTGGCCCGGGTGGAAAGCGGGGAATTCGGCTATGCGGCGGTGGCGTCCAATGAGCTGGATCTGAACCACGTCTTCTTCCCAAAGGTGTACGAAGCGTTCGCACTGAACGAGCCCACTGATCTTGTCTGGCTGTTTCCAACCGCTCAGGACGATACCCTGGTGCAGGCCGCCGAAGCCTTCATGGAAAGGATGAACAACAACGGTACCATGGCCCAGCTCGCGGAACGGTTCTACGGCCACCTGGACAGACTGAATTACGTCGGCGCCCGAACCTTCATGCACCATGTCGAGAACCGCCTGCCCCGCTATCAATCACTGTTTCAGGATTATGCCGAGGAATCCGGCATGGACTGGCGCCTGCTGGCCGCCATCGGATACCAGGAATCCCACTGGCGCCCCAACGCCGTCTCCCCCACCGGGGTACGCGGTCTGATGATGCTCACCCGCACCACCGCCAATTACATCGGTATTAATAACCGACTGGATGCCGAGGAAAGTATTGAGGGCGGGGCCCGCTATTTCCGGATGGTGCACGGGCGCATCCCGGAACGAATTCCGGAGCCGGATCGCACCTGGTTTGCGCTTGCGTCCTACAACGTCGGCTTTGGACATCTTGAAGATGCCCGACGCCTGGCGGAATCCGCCGGGAAAGATCCGGATCGGTGGATGGATGTAAAGGAATTCCTGCCTCTGCTGGCCCAGAAAGAGTGGTACACCAAAACCCGGTTCGGTTACGCACGCGGGCACGAACCGGTGGTTTACGTACAGAATATCCGGCGGTATTACGACGTCCTGGTCCGGATTACGGAACCGGACGCACCGTCGGCATCCGGGCTTGAAGATCAACTGGCCTGGCTTGGCGACAACGAAGCTGGCTCCGATGCCCCGGCCAGCGAGTCTCAGCCGGATCTTCGCGCAGATCTGCCTCCGGAACTACGGTTGATACCGCCGACACTCTGAATCAGTCATCATCCGGTCCCGCGCTCAAGGCATGCTCGGATTGAGATGATGAAAATCCACGCCGGGCCAGAAATCGGGCCTGGCGGAGCTTTTCAGGCAAATCCCCCTGCACATCAGCCAGCCCGAACCGTTTATCACGGGCCCGGACCGCTCTCCGGCACCACTCTTCTTCTGCGACGGACGACAGACACGCCGGAGTCTGACTCACTCCACGCTGCTGCAGTTCGGCCAGTATTCGCAGCGGTCCGTAACCCGCTTCGATGCGTTGGCGGGTATAGATCTCCGCGAACCGGTCGTCATCCAACCAGCCTTCACACTCATACTCATCCAGCACCGGATCAAAAACATCCGGTGGAATCCTGCGCTGCCGCAGCTTGAGCGCCAGTTCATACCGGCTGTGCTCCCGGCGGGCCAGCAGGCGCAGCGCTACCGAACGAGCCTGGTATTCCGGATCGTCATGTTTTTGATCTTTTGCCATACAGGCCCTTTCCGCGATGACTTGCAAAACGATAGACTTAGCGTCCCGGGGCACCCCCGCAAACACACTACCCGAAACAGACACCTGATCGGGCCGGAAGGCGGAGATACTCTGCCGCCACCGCAAACTGGTTGCAATCCCAAGGATACCGTTTATGGCTGCATTCATTCAGAAATTGTTCAAGAACCGCAAAACCCTCTCACCCGTAAGCGACAAGGCATCCGAAAAACAGCAAAGCAACCAGCCAACCGAAGAAGACAACCGACAGCAGTTGCGCCAGCAGCAGGAACGCCAGCTTGACGCCAGCCCTGAACAATCGGCACTCGCAGCGCTGGCAATAGAAGGTGTGACCTCCGCCATTCGACTGCAGGCAGCGAGTCAGCTTAACCAGGAAGAACACCTGCAGGCGGTGCTGAAACAGGCAAAAGGCCGCGATAAAAGTGTTTACCAGACTGTCAAACAGTCACTTCAGATTCTGAAGGAACAGCAAGCCAGCGAAGCGGCCACCCAGCATCGAATCACCGAGCTGGTTGGCCAGGCACAGGACCAGGCCCGAAGCGAAGACACCAAACTCTACGAAGCCCGGTTGAACGCTCTCCAGGACCACTGGCAAAGCGTTGAAAACAAGGCCAGCGCAGAGCAGACCCAACAATTCCTGCAAGCGGTCCACCAGATACGTGAACGCCAGAAGCAACTGGATGAGACGCGACAGGAAGAGCAGCGGCACCTCGATCAGAAGCAGCAACGTCAGGAAACACTGGAACTGCTGAAGCAAACCCTGAACCAGCTTAAAGCCGCAGCGCCCTCTGGACTTCCCTCGGAATCTGCCCTCGATGCGTTGCAGAAAACCCAGGAAAACCGATGGCTGGAAGCCACGCGGGACACCCAGGTGGACAAACAGGAGCAGAAGCAATACGAACAGGCCATGCTGGCTCTGCGCAACTACCTTGGTGCGGTGCGGCGCCTGAATCTGGCACGACCACAAATCGGTGAGCTGGAAAGCAACGATACCGACAGCCCTCAGGCTGTCGCAAAAGCACTGCTTCAGGAAGTAGCCTGGCCGCAGGATTTCCCGCTACCCCAGGCCCTTGCAGAACTGCGGGCCCTGGCCGGCAAGCCGCGCGCCCAGCCCACGTCAGACGGAATCCGGGAACAGCAGCAAGCAAATGCGGCCGCTCTCAATACCACACTGCCCAAACTGGAAGCCGCCCTGGAAGCAAAACAGTTCCGTGAATCCCGCCAGCTCCTGAAAACAGCCCAGAACCAGTTTCAGGCGCTTGATGATCGCCAGCGCAAGAACGTCCAGGCGAAGATGCAGTTACTTGCCGGCCAGTTCCGGGAACTGAGCGATTGGCAGGGATTCGCCACCGAGCCCAAGCAGGTCTCTCTTTGCGAACAGATGGAATATCTGGCGGAACAACCGATGGAGCCGGAGGCCAAGGCAGAGCGAATCAAAGAACTGCAGAACGAATGGCGAGAGCTCGGCGGCTCGTCCGACCGAACCCTCTGGAATCGTTTCAAAGCGGCGTCAGATCAGGCCTATGAGCCCTGCAAAGCCTACTTCGAGGCAAAAGCCGATCTCAAACAGGCCAACCTGCAGAAACGGGAAGCCATCTGTGAGGAACTTGAACGCTTCCTCGCGCAGGCAGACTGGACCAGTATTGACTGGAAAGGTGCCGAACGGATTCATCAGACCGCCCGTCAGGAATGGAAAGCGGCCTGGCCGGTAGACTTCCGGGATAACCGCCAGGTACAGAAGCGGTTTGACGACCTGCTGAAGAACCTGGAGCGGCCCCTGGACGAGGAGCGACAGAAAAACGAGGCCGCCAAACAGGCGATTGTCGAGCGGGCTCAGGCGTTGATTGACCATGAACCTCTTCAGGAGGCCATGGATCAGGCCAAAGCCCTGCAATCGGAATGGAAGCGTATCGGTATCACCCGCCACCGCGAAGATCGCAAGCTCTGGCAGGCGTTCCGCCAAGCCTGCGACCAGATCTTCGAGCGACGCGATGCCCAGCGGTCTGCACAGCAACAAGCGACGGAGAAGGCTGACGCCGACGCTCGCGCAGTGGTTGCCAGGTACCGCGATCTCGGAACAGAGGCTGACGATGCGTTGATCCATGAAGCCAAGACCGAGCTCAAGCCGTTAGCCGATATGCCGCTCTCACGACCGGTTAGGGGCGAAGTACAAGACCTCCGTCAGCATCTGACAGAGCTGGGGCAGCGCAAAAAGCTGAAAGCCAGACTCGATAACTGGAAGACACTGATCAAAGAGCGTGTGGGTGGCGCCCTTGCCCCGGAACAGGTTCCTTCAAACTGGCAGAATCTGGTTAACGGCGCGACCTCTCTTACAGGTAGAGACCTGGTGATCAGGGCGGAGATCGTTGCCGGCCAGGAGACTCCGGACTCAGACCAGGGACGGCGTATGGAAATCCAGGTTCAGCGTCTGGCCGAAGGTCTGGGTGGTGGCGATCAAACCACACCTGAGCAGGAACTGGAAAGGCTGATCGCACTCTGGTGCCTGCACCCGGAGATGAACGACCAGAGCGCAGAACATGCTGGTCGACTGGTTCAAGCTTTGGAAAGCCGCCTGCAGCACTAAAGCATCATTCTCTCTGATGCTGCCTTACAAAATCCCTGGCTTGCCTGACCGCAGCCAGGGATTTTTCTTTCATCTCCTTTAATTCCTCATCGGCAAGGTAGAACATCATATCGATGGTGTGCCGATAGTACCTGGCTGGCAAACGATTCAGAGCCACACACATCACGTCGGTCAGATAATCCGCTGTGTCCGACTCCTCCCGGGTTGCATCGATCGCATCCAGCACCAGCCTTTCGTAGAAATTATCGATAGCATCTCTCAGAGACATGGTTACACCTGCCTGCTTTATAGGATCAATCCTTATTCAAGATAGAAGTCACAAGCGTTTGTGTCATTGTCCCTGAGCAATTTCGCCAATGGGATTGGCAGCGGCTGTCATTACCGGGGACTACACTGAACCGCTATGGTTATCACTCTTTGAAAACAAGCCCGGATAACAATCAGAGGAACAGATATGACCACCGAGGCGTACATTTTCGATGCCGTTCGCACCCCCCGCGGCCGCGGCAAGAAAGATGGCTCACTGCACAGTGTTAAGCCGATCACGCTGCTCACTACCGTGCTCAAGGCTCTGGAAGAGCGCAACCGGCTCGACACCTCTCAGGTAGATGATGTCGTCATGGGCTGCGTCACCGCCGTGGGTGACCAAGGCGCGGATATCGCCACGACGGCGGCACTGGCCGCTGATTGGGATGAGAAGGTCGCCGGCGTAACCCTGAACCGCTTCTGCGCCTCCGGCCTGGAAGCCGTGAACCTGGCCGCCATGAAAGTGCGCTCCGGGTGGGAAGACATGGTGGTTGCCGGTGGTGTAGAGGCGATGTCGCGCGTACCCATGGGTTCCGATGGAGGCGCCTGGGCGACCGACCCGGAAACCAACCTGCATACAGGTTTCATGCCGCAAGGTATCGGCGCCGACCTGATCGCCACTCTGGAAGGCTTCACTCGCGAAGATGTCGACGGCTTTGCCGTGAAGTCCCAGCAAAAAGCTGCCAACGCCTGGGAAAAGGGTTATTTCGCCAAATCCATCGTGCCGGTTACTGATCAGAACGGCGTGGTCATACTGGACCGGGACGAGCACGTTCGCGGCAACACGACCGTGGAATCCCTGGCAGGCCTCAAGCCCTCGTTCCAGATGATGGGTGAGATGGGCTTTGACGGCGTCGCGCGGGAAAAATACCACTACGTGGAGAAGATCAACCACGTGCACCACGCCGGCAACTCTTCCGGCATTGTCGACGGTGCCACCGCCATGCTGATTGGCAGCGAAGCCAAGGGCAAGGAGCTCGGCCTCAAGCCCCGCGCCCGCATCGTAGCCACTGCAGTTACCAGCACAGACCCCACCATTATGCTCACCGGCCCTGCCCCGGCTGCCCGCAAGGCACTGGAGAAAGCCGGTATGACGGTGGACCAGATCGACCTGTTTGAAGTGAACGAAGCCTTCGCGTCGGTGGTGATGCGCTTCCAGAAAGAGTTGTCCGTTCCGGACGAGAAAGTGAATGTAAACGGCGGCGCCATCGCCATGGGCCACCCACTGGGTGCCACCGGCGCCATCATCCTCGGCACCCTGCTGGATGAACTGGAACGCCGTGAACTGCGCTACGGCCTGGCCACGTTGTGCGTGGGCGGCGGCATGGGCATTGCCACCATCATCGAGCGCGTCTGAACACCACTTTCATATAAAAGGAACCGACCATGAGTGCCATCAAATACGACCTGGGTTCAGACCAGATTCTGACCCTGACCATCGACATGCCGGGCCAGTCCGCCAACACCATGAATGGCGAGTTTCGAACTGCACTGACCGAAACCGTCAATAAGGTCAAAAGCGACCTGGATAATGTCAAAGGCATTATCATTGCCTCCGCCAAGAAAAGCTTCTTTGCCGGCGGCGACCTGAATGAGCTATACACAGTGACCCGCGAACAGGCCAAAGAGTTTGAAGACATGGTCAACGGCCTGAAGGCCGACATGCGGGTGCTGGAAACCTGTGGCAAACCTGTGGTGGCGGCTATCAACGGCACCGCTCTGGGTGGTGGCCTGGAACTCGCCCTGGCCTGCCATCATCGCGTTGCCATTGATGATGACCGGACCCAACTGGGCTTGCCGGAAGTCACCCTGGGCCTGCTGCCCGGCGGTGGCGGTACCCAGCGACTGCCCCGGATGATTGGCCTGGAAGCCGCGTTCCCGTTCCTGATGGAGGGTAAGAAGGTAAATCCAAAAGCCGCTCTGAAGGCCGGTATCGTGGATGAGCTGGCCGGCTCACCGGAAGACATGATCGCCAAGGCCCGGGCCTTCATCGAAGCCAATCCCAAGTGCCAGCAACCCTGGGATCATAAAAGCTTCCGCTTCCCCGGCGGCGCTCCGCATCATCCGGCCATGGCCCAAAAACTGGCCATTGCACCGGCCATGCTCAAACAGAAGACCAAAGGCTGCTATCCGGCACCGGAACGGATTCTGGCAGCAGCGGTGGAAGGCGCCCAGGTGGATTTCGATAATGGCAGCCTGATTGAAACCCGTTACTTTGCCGAGCTGGCCACCGGCCAGGTGGCCAAAAACATGACGGGCACTTTCTGGTTCCAGCTCAACGCCATCAAGGCCGGCGGCAGTCGCCCGGATGGTGTAGAAAAGGAAAGCTTCAAGAAAGTCGGGGTACTGGGTGCAGGCATGATGGGCGCTGGTATCGCCTACTCCACTGCCAGCCGCGGCATTAAGGTGGTGCTGAAGGATGTCACGGTTGAAAACGCCGAGAAAGGCAAACGCTATTCCGAAAACCTCCTGGCGAAGAAAGTCAGTCGCGGCCGCATGACCGAAGCCCAGAAAGACGAAGTGTTGGCCCGCATCAACGCCACCGCCTCTGCCGACGACCTGGAAGGTTGCGACCTGATCATCGAGGCAGTCTTTGAAGACAGCGATCTGAAGGCAAAGGTTACCCAGGAATCCGAGCCGAAAATGGTCGCCAACGGCATCTTTGCCTCCAACACCTCAACCATCCCCATCACCCAGTTGGCCCAGGCCTCGGCCAAGCCGGACAACTTTATCGGCCTGCACTTCTTCTCCCCGGTGGACAAGATGCAACTGGTGGAAATCATCGTCGGCGAGAAAACCTCCGATGACACCCTGGCCCGGGCGTTCGATTACGTGCAGCAGATAGGCAAGATTCCCATTGTGGTGAACGACAGCCGCGGCTTCTTTACCTCTCGGGTATTTGGCACCTTCGTGAACGAAGGTATCAGCATGCTGGCCGAGGGCATTCACCCCTCAAGCATCGAGAATGCCGGACTGCTGGCCGGCATGCCGGTCGGGCCGCTGGCCATCTCCGACGAAGTCAGCATGACCCTGATGCAGCACATCCGCGCCCAAAGCAAGAAAGACACGGAAGCCGCCGGCGGTACCTGGCAGCCGCATCCGGCCGAAGCCGTCATCGATGCCATGGTGGATACTCACGGACGCAAGGGCAAAGCCGCCGGTGCCGGTTTCTACGAGTATCCGGAGAAGGGCAAAAAATACCTGTGGCCGGAACTGGAGAACCTGTTCGTGGACCAGGACAAGGCACGCCGTGTGAAGCTGCAGGATCTGAAAGATCGCATCCTGTTCATGCAGGCCATCGAGACCATCCGCTGTCTTGAGGAGGGTGTGCTGAGAACCGTGGAAGACGCCAACATTGGCAGCATCTTCGGTATTGGCTACGCGCCCTGGACCGGCGGTGCCATCCAGTTCGTCAACCAGTATGGCGTTCGGGCCTTTGCGGAGCGGGCGCAGCAGCTGGCAGACCAGTACGGTGAGCGATTCACGCCGCCATCGCTGTTGCTTCAGAAAGCCGAACGCAACGAAACCTTTAGCTGACCCTGCCGGCCGGAGGGCCCAAACCCTCCGGCCACCTCTACCCTCACACTCCCGACAGTTTACTTCCGGTCACACGCCCCCATAGTTAGCCTCAGGCTGAAACGTATATGGACATATTGTCACGAAGCTATACCCCTGGCCTATGGCAACAGGTGTAGCGGTTGCCTACAATAAATTGAACAGTCACGGGTATTCACCCCAATTTCATTGGTGGCGATTCCCAGCAGCTTCAGGTATGCATTTATGACCATTGCGGAAAACTCCATGCAGCGCCCTTCCCTGACTTCCCTCACCCGGAAAGCAGGCGCGGTCACGGCTCTGGCCCTGGGCCTCCTTGTCTCCGGCGCCTACGCAAAGATTGATGACTCCGCCAGGTATGAGCCGGTTGCGCCCACTATTGACCAGGCCCGCGCCAATATTCTGATTGCCCGGCAGCTGCAGTTCACTCATTTCCGCAATCTCGGCATCAGCGACGAACTGTCCGGCGATGTTTTCGATGCCTACCTGAATTACCTGGACAGCCAGAGAATCTACCTGACCCAGGAAGACATTGACGCCCTTTCCCGGGTCAAGAAACACCTGGGGTCAGCGCTCAAAACCGGCCAACTCCAGCCGGGCTTTGATATTTACAACCTGGTTCAACAGCGGGTTATCGAACGCCTGAAGTTCGCCCTGGGGCTCATCGACAACGGTATTGAGCAACTCGACTTCACTGCCGATGACAGGATTCGCGTCGACCGTTCCGAGGCGCCCTGGGAGGCAAACCAAGCCGCTCTGGACGAGCTCTGGACGAAGCGTATTAAAAACGCGGTTCTGGCCCAGAGACTGAACGGCGCAGACGATGACGCGATCGAAGAGACGCTGCGCCGCCGCTATGAAGGCCAGCTCAAACGCGCTTACCAGGCCCGCAGCGAAGATGCATTCCAGGCTTACATGAATGCCTTTACCGGTATGTGGGACCCTCACACCTCTTACTTTTCGCCCCGTACCTCCGAGAACTTCAATATCAACATGAGCCTCTCGCTGGAGGGCATCGGCGCGGTACTGCAATCCGATAACGAGTACACCAAGGTAGTGCGTCTGGTACCCGGTGGCCCGGCCTCCAAGCAGGGTCAGCTGCAGCCTGCCGACCGCATCGTCTCTGTTGCCCAGGGCGATGAAAAGCCAGTGAACGTGATCGGCTGGCGCCTGGACGAGGTGGTGGACCTGATCCGCGGCCCTCGCAATTCCACCGTGACATTGGAAGTGATCCCGGCCAACGCCAGTGACGAGACCATCACGCGAACCATCGCCATCAAGCGGGATGAGGTGAAGCTGGAGGAACAAAGCGCCAGCAAAGACGTGATTGAACTGGATCGAAACGGCGAGACCTATCGTATCGGTGTCATCAACATCCCCACCTTTTACGCCGATTTCCAGGCCATGCAGGCTGGCGATCCCAACTACAAAAGCACCACCCGCGACGTGCGTAAACTGATTGAGGAACTCAAGGCCAGCGGCGTGGATGGCGTGGTCATGGATCTTCGTAATAACGGCGGTGGCGCACTGCACGAAGCCAACGACCTGGTTGGCCTGTTTATCGACGAAGGCCCCACGGTCCAGATCCGTAACGCCAACAACGATGTTCAGGTACTGGAAGACGAGGATCCGTCCGTGGTCTACGACGGCCCTCTGGTGGTGCTGGTCAACCGGATGAGTGCCTCCGCCTCTGAAATTTTCGCCGGCGCTATCCAGGATTATGGTCGAGGCCTGGTGGTTGGCTCCCAAACCTTCGGCAAAGGCACGGTTCAGGCCGTTCGGCCACTGAACCACGGTCAATTGAAAATCACCCAGTCCAAGTTTTACCGGGTTTCCGGCGGTTCCACCCAGCACAAAGGGGTGATTCCAGACATCGAAATCCCGTCGCGCATCGATAAAACCCGAATTGGTGAGGACGCTCTGGACCACGCCCTGCCGTGGGACCAGATTGAGGCCGTTCCCCATGCCCGCTATTTCGACTTTACCGGCGTGATTGACGAACTGCGGAATCGCCACGAAGAGCGGTTCGCCACCAACCCGGAGTTCAAGCTGCTGCAGAAGGAAATCGAGTTCCTTAATCGCCAGCGACAGATGGATTACGTCAGCCTTAACGTGGACGAGCGCAAGAACCAGCACAACCAGATCGAGCAGACCCGCCTGACCATCGCCAATGCCCGCAGGGAACTGAAAGGCGAAGAACCGTTTGAAGACCTGGAAGCTCTGGAAGACTGGCAGGATCAACAGGCGGCAGATCTGGACAACACTGACGAAGAACTGGATTTCGTCATCCAGGAAGGCGGACACATCATGGCCGACTTGCTGGAGCTGGATCAACGTATGGCGTCCATTCTGATGCCCACCCAGTTTGCGGCCAAGACTGAGGCACCATAAATCATGGCTGGGCAGCCGTCCGGGGAAAGCGGTCAGAGTACCCAACAGCGTGCCCGGGTGTTCAGGGACATGCTACTGGACGCCCTGCACGCCATGTATTCCATGGACGAAGCTGAGGGCTTGGAATCCTCTGGCCCGAAAGATAAAACCCCAGACGGTATGCTGGAACGTATAGCCGGGTTGACGGGTTCGGCACTTCGTCTGGGCGCCCGGGCAACCGACACCTCCCTGCGGGTCGGTCGGGCCCTGATTAATTCTCAGGATCAGTTGCGGGCCATGCTGACAGCCGGCCAATCGCTGAAAGACATACGGGAAGTTGCGGGCCTCACGCTCTCGGAAATGAGTGAAGCCCTGAACCTCAAAGACAAGTCTTTGCTGGAAGCCATTGAAAATGGCACCTCCACCCTCTCCTTCGAGCTGATTCTGAGACTCGCCGCCCTGGTGGCCCGCAGCGATCCGATCCCGTTTATCATGCGCACCACCCGTAACTATAACCCCGAGGTGTGGCAGATACTCAACGATTGGGGCATAGGCCGGATTCCGCTCCAGTTCGAGCGGGAACGGGAATTCATTAACATCTTCCGCCGGCACGACGATGCCAGAAACCTGTCGGATGAAGGCTTCCGCAGAGTGCTGGAATTCACCCGCCAGAGCTTTGAAATGTCACTGCATTTTATAGAACAGCAGGAAAAGGAAGTGGCAGAACTGAAAGCTGGCATGAAGACCGCCGGGCCAGCGCCGGACAAGCCGGCAACCAGCTCCGGGGCAAAACGGAATATCAGGTAAACAGCGCGCGCATTCCGGTAATGTTGGGGTTACGCACTGCGCCCTTCTCGGTCACGATGGCATCAATCAGGCTGGCCGGTGTCACGTCGAACACCGGATTGAAGACCTGAACGCCGGCGGGCGCCAGGGGAATCCCGCGGATTTCACGAACCTCGGTGCCCTCCCGCTCTTCGATCGGAATATCCTTGCCGGACTCCAGCGACATATCGACAGTACTGGAGGGAGCCACCACCATAAACCCGATCTTGTGATGCCGCGCCAGAACCGCCAGGTTATAGGTACCAATCTTGTTCGCCACATCACCGTTGGCGGTTATCCGGTCGGCGCCCACCACAATCCATTTAACCTTGCCGGAAGCCATTATGGCCGCTGCCGCGCCATCGGCATTGAGCGTAACGGGAATATGGTCACGGGTCAGCTCCCAGGCGGTTAATCGGCTGCCCTGAAGCCAGGGCCGGGTTTCGTCGGCATAGACCCGCTTCAACAGTTTTTCCTCGTGCAAACGGCGAATCACCCCCAACGCGGTACCGTATCCTCCGGTGGCAAGTGCACCGGTGTTACAGTGAGTCAGCACTGCGATAGGCTTGTCGGGATTCATCACCTCCAGCGCATAATCCGCCATGGCCAGGTTGGCCGCCAGGTCATCCTCATGCAGACGAACAGCCTCTGCCGCCAGCCGATCAGTGGCTTCGTCCAGAGAATGGCAGGCGTGGAACACCTTTTCCATGCGCTCCAGCGCCCAGAACAGGTTCACCGCCGTAGGCCGGGATTTCGCCAACACTCGAATAGCCTGTTTGATCTCGGCCTGCCAATCGCCTCCGCCTGCGTGGCGGGCTGCCAGGGCCACCCCGTAGGCAGCACTGATGCCAATGGCTGGTGCCCCGCGCACCACCATATCCGTTATGCACTGGGCCACCGCCGACGCGCCATCCGCAACAATCCAGTGCTCCTCCGCCGGGAGCAGGCGTTGATCCAGCAATTCAAGCCTGTCTCCGTGCCAGCGCATTGCTACCGTCCCGATGGAACGATTGGAAGATCGACCTGCCATAAACAACTCCCGAACCAAAGAAAAACAGCGAGTATAGCCCTATCAAACCAGATTGACTGCCCTGATTTGAAGAGGCTTGATGAATGTCTGGAAAATCGCAGCGCAGCGGCCGCCACCGGGGTAGTTCTGCCTGACCGCGCTGGTTATACTTGCCCATTGAATTTCAAGGCGCCTCCGGTGCCCCGAACCCGCAAGGCAGGTTAATGACGGCAGAAACCATCACCGCAGCCGATACCCGAATCAACGCCCGCTGGCTGATTCCCGTCGAACCCTTCGGGGTTGTCCTTGAACACCAGGCCGTGATCCTTCAAGGCAGCCGAATTCTGGCGATCGTGCCGCAGGCTGAGGCAGACCAGAGTTATCGCACACGGGAAACCCTCGACCTGAACCAGCATGTTGTCCTGCCCGGGCTGATCAACCTGCACGGCCACACCGCCATGTCCCTGTTCCGGGGCCTGGCTGACGACCTGCCATTGATGACCTGGCTGAATGATCATATCTGGCCTGCAGAGGGCAAGTTTGTCAGCGAGCAGTTCGTGGCAGACGGCACGCGCCTGGCCATGGCAGAGATGCTCCGCACCGGCACCACCACGTTTTCGGATATGTACTTCTTCCCGGAAGTGACTGCCCAGGCAGCCCACGACACCGGCATGCGTGCACAGATCTGCTTTCCTCTGATGGATATGCCAACGGTATGGGGTTCAGGGCCAGAAGAATACCTGCGCAAAGGTGCGGACCTAATTGAACAATGGCAGCGGGATGACTACATCATGCCAGCCATTGGGCCCCACGCCCCTTACACCGTTTCCGACGGTCCTCTGGGCGCCGCCGTGGAATTAGCGCAGCAAACCGGCGCAGCCATTCAACTGCATTTGCACGAAACCGCCTTTGAAGTAGCGGAAGCGGTAAAAGCCAGCGGGCAACGACCACTGGCGCGTATGGCAGACCTGGGTGTTCTCGGTGCCAATACGCAATGCGTACACATGACCCAGATCGACGAATCCGACCTGGCTCATCTGAAAATGACCAGCGCCCATGTTGTCCATTGCCCGGAGTCCAACCTGAAACTGGCGAGCGGGTTCTGTCCGGTGCAGAAACTGCTGGATCACGATATCAATGTCACCATCGGTACCGATGGCGCCGCCAGCAACAACGATCTGGATCTGTTCGGCGAACTGAAAACCGCCGCAATGGTAGCCAAGGCTGTGGCCGGCGATGCCGCTGCCCTGTCGGCTCACAAGGCGCTGGAGATGGCAACTCTCAGTGGTGCTCGTGCCCTGGGGCGGGATCAGGACATCGGCTCCCTGGTGGCAGGCAAACTGGCGGACCTGATCGCCGTTGATTTGAGCGACCCCTATCTGCAGCCGGTCTACGATCCCGCTTCACACCTGGTCTACAGCAACCACGGCCGGGCAGTAAGCCACAGCTGGATTCATGGCGTACCACAATTACAGGATGGCAGACTTACCCGCATCGACGTACCAGATCTGGTTCTGCGGGTGAACGAATGGCGCAAACAGATTCTCAGCTGATTATCCGGAGTAACCCCGAACATGAACAACCAGAACGTAGACCAGAACGAGATTGCCAAATTCGAGGCGCTCGCCAGCCGCTGGTGGGACCCTACCAGCGAGTTCAAGCCACTGCACGACATCAACCCGTTGCGGCTGAATTACATCGACGAACGCGTATCGCTGGCCGGTAAACGGGCTCTGGATGTTGGCTGCGGCGGCGGGCTGCTGTCCGAAGGCATGGCACTGCGGGGCGCCCATGTTACCGGTATCGATATGGGCGAGGCGCCACTGTCGGTAGCCAAGCTCCATGGCCTGGAGTCCGGCGTGAAAGTGGACTATCGCCAGACCACCATCGAGGAACTGGCGCGGGATCCTGAACATGCCGGTCAGTATGACGTGGTTACCTGCCTGGAAATGCTCGAACATGTGCCCGACCCGGCATCGGTTATTCGAGCCTGTGCCAGCATGCTGAAACCCGGTGGCCACATGTTCGTATCGACCATCAATCGCAACCCGAAGTCGTTCCTGTTCGCCATTGTCGGTGCAGAGTACGTTCTGAACCTATTGCCCAAGGGCACCCATGAGTGGAAGAAGTTTATCCGCCCCTCGGAGATGTCCGACCATCTTCGCCATGCCGGGCTGGAAGTCCGCGAACTCACCGGCATGACTTACAACCCCATCACCAAGGTGTACAAGCTTGGGCGGGATGTCGACGTCAATTACCTGATGCATGCCCGGGATACCCGTGAAGACTGAGCAGACACCGGCGGCGGTGCTCTTCGACCTGGACGGCACCCTGATCGACACCGCCCCGGATTTCATCCGCTGCCTGAACCAGCTCCGACAGCAACACGGCATGCCGGCACTGCCCGCAGAACAGATCCGGCGCTCGGTTTCCAATGGCGCCCGGGCGATGATTCGGGTGGGATTCGGGCTGGAGCCGGAACACGAGGGTTATCCGGAAAAGCACACAGCCTTTCTCGATCTCTATGAACTCGGTGTAGCCGTTGAAACCACCCTTTTCCCGGGCATGGACGTGTTGCTGAGCAGCCTTGAGAGCCGGGGCATTCCCTGGGGCATCGTCACCAACAAGCCCGCACGCTTCGCGGTGCCCCTGATCGAAGCCCTGGACCTGGCGCAACGCTGTGCCGCTCTGATTTGCCCGGACCACGTGGCCGAACGCAAGCCGCACCCGGAATCACTGCTGCTGGCCTGCCGGCAGATTCAGGTGGAGCCGATAAAATCTGTCTATGTCGGTGATCACGAACGGGACATTGAAGCGGGCCGGAACGCCGGAATGCACACCATCGCAGTACGTTACGGCTATATAGAGCAACCGGAGACGGTTGACCTGTGGCAAGCCGACCGGATTGCCGATACCGTCAGCGACCTGACAAAGCTGTTACAATAGCGCCCAATTATTTTCGACCGGCCTGAGCAAGGCCTGGTCCGGCCTGATTTACGGAGACAGGTTATGCAAGATTACCAGGCACCCGCCGATCTTCTGAAAGACCGCATTGTCATGGTAACCGGTGCCGGCAGTGGTATCGGACGCGCTGCCGCCAAAGCCTATGCTGCCCATGGCGCCACCGTCATCCTGGTTGGGCGCACGGTCTCGCGGCTGGAGGAAGTCTACGACGAGATTGAAGCCGCTGGCCACCCCAAACCTGCCATCGTGCCTATGAACTTTGAAGGGGCGGCGGTCAAGGATTATGAAGAGCTGGCCATGACCCTGGAAGACAATTTCGGTCGCCTGGATGGCCTCCTGCACAATGCCGGAATTCTGGGTGCTCGCAGCCCGGTTGAGCTGTACGATCCGGAAACCTGGAACAAGGTCATGCACGTGAATGCCACAGCGCCATTCCTGCTGAGCCGGGCGATGATTCCGCTGCTGCGCAAATCCGAGGACGCCTCCATGATCTTCACCTCGTCCGGCGTTGGCCGGCAGGCACGGGCATACTGGGGCGCCTACGCCGTCTCCAAGTTTGCCGTTGAGGGCCTGGCCCAGTTACTCGCCGACGAACTGGACGACGAGCGCCACAATATCCGGGTAAACAGCCTGAACCCGGGCGCGACCCGCACAGGCATGCGCGTGCTCGCCTACCCGGCGGAAGATCCGAAGAAAAACCCGGACCCGGAGCAGCTGATGCCCATTTACCTGTATCTGATGGGCCGGGACAGCAAAGGCGTTCATGGCCAGCAAATTGACGCGCAGCCGAAAAAATAATGGAACTGCTTTTTTACACCACAACCCAGTGCCATTTGTGCGAACTGGCAGAGGCGCTGCTGGTCAGCACCCCGATGCCCGAGCCCATTCCGGTGGATGTGGTGGACATTGCCCAGTCCGAAGCCCTGGTGGAGCGCTACGGCACCCGCATCCCGGTGCTGCGCCGCAACGACACCGGAGCGGAGCTGGACTGGCCGTTCACCAGGGACCAGTTACTCACGTTTCTGCAATGAGGATCCTCTGACATGCTGATGATCATCTCCCCTGCCAAGACTCTGGATTATGAGAGCCCCCTGGCAACGGAAACCCATACTCAACCGGATTTCCTGGACGATGCCTGTGAACTGATTGACCAACTCAAAGAGCTGGAACCACATCAGGTCAGCAACCTGATGAGCATCAGCGACAAACTCGGGCAACTGAACGCCGAGCGCTTCCAGACCTGGCACACACCGTTTACGCCGGATAATGCCCGACAGGCCGTTCTGGCGTTCAAGGGCGACGTCTATACCGGTCTGGATGCCGAGAGTTTCAGTAATGAGGATTTCAGTTTTGCCCAGAAACACCTGCGGATCCTATCCGGCCTCTACGGACTGCTGAAACCGCTGGACCTGATGCAGCCCTACCGACTGGAAATGGGCACCCGGTTTGAAAATACCCGGGGCAAAGACCTGTACGCGTTCTGGGGCAGCAAGATTACCGAGGCCCTGAACCAGCTCCTGGCCAGCGACGACAAGGTGCTGGTGAATCTGGCCTCCAACGAATACTTCAAGAGCGTGCAGAAAAAACACCTGGACGCCCGCCTCGTTACCCCCCAGTTCAAGGACTGGAAAAACGGCCAGTACAAGATGATCAGCTTCTACGCCAAGAAAGCCCGGGGGCTGATGTGCCGTTACGCCATCCAGAATCGAATTACCCAGGCTGATGATCTCAAAGGCTTCAACCTGGATGGGTACTATTTCAGCGAAGACCAATCCGATAACAACAACTGGGTTTTCCTGCGGGACGAGCAGTAGTCAGGCGGTTTTCCGACCTGTGTTTAACACCTTCAGACATATGTTGATATCGGAGTAGCAATGAACGAAGCAGTATTTTCCCAGATCGCCATGCTGGTGTTTCTGACCGGCCTTATTGCCTGGATGGGCTTCATTGTTTGGGATCTGGCCAAGAAATCCCAGGCCGGCAAATTCGGCACCATCGCCCTGTTCACCGTGCTTGGCGCCGGTGTTGTCGGCTTTATCGTGAAAACCGTGCTGGTGGAGGTTATGCAGATCTGACCGGCCTGCCGTCACTTTACGGCTACCGCCTGGTAGCCGTATCATCCCTTCCCCTTTTTTCGATTCGACAAGCTCCGACCTGACGCAAGGATTCAGACCCATGTGGTTTCGTAATGCCCGTGTTTTCCGTTTCACCAAACCTTTCGATATTTCCGCAGAAGCGCTGGAAGAGAAACTCCAGGCGGACGCATTCAAACCCTGTGGTCCTCAGGAAACCAATCGCCAGGGCTGGGTTCCGCCCCTGGGTAAGCATGGCGACCAACTGGTGCACAGCGCCAACGGTTATCACCTGATTGCCCTGAGAAAAGAAGAGAAGATCCTGCCCGGGCCAGTGGTGAAGGAGGCTGTGGAAGAGCGTGCCGAAGCCATTGAGCTGGAGCAGGGCCGAAAGGTGCGCCGGAAGGAAAAAGACGAACTGAAAGAACAGGTGATGCTGGAAATGCTGCCCCAGGCGTTTTCACGCAACCGCCGATGCTTTGCTTACCTGGCCCCTCAGGACGGCGTGCTGGTGGTTGATGCCGGCTCCGCGAAACAGGCCGAAGACCTTGCCTCCACCCTGCGCAAAAGCCTGGGATCACTGCCTGTGCGCCCGCCTGCGGTTGAGCAATCCCCCGCCTTCACCCTCACCGGCTGGCTGAACGAAAGCATTGATCACCCGGCCAATATTACGCTGGGCAGCGAATGCGAACTGAAAGACCCGTCAGAAGATGGCGGCGTGGTACGCTGCAAAGGCCTCGATCTCAAAGCCGACGAGATCCGCAACCACCTGGAAGCCGGAATGCAGGTGACCAAGCTGGCCCTGACCTGGGACGACAATGTCTCGTTCGTGCTGGATGAAGAGCTGGGCATACGCCGGCTGAAATTCGGTGAAACCCTGCAAGAGCAGCTGGACGACGTCGATGTCGACGACGCCCTGGCCAAGTTTGATGCAGCTTTCACCATCATGACTCTGGAGCTGTCACGGCTGATTCCCGGGCTGCTGGAAGCCCTGGGCGGAGAAGATCGCTCCGCCATCGTCGAGGAGTAAAGGAACGGAGGGCTACAGATGCCCCCCTTTACCCAGCCGTTCCTTCTGCCAGTCTTTCTGCGGCTCGTTCAATACCAGCCGCAGATCCATCACTTCTTCCTCCGGGTTGTATTTGATTTCGAACCCCAGATGCTCGGCCAGCTGCAACATCGGCCGGTTGTCCGGCAACACATTGCCGATCATTTCCATGGTGCCCCGGGCACGGCAATAATCAATCATCTTCTGCATAAGGGCCACACCCAGGCCTTCGCCTTTCATCCGGTCATCTACCATGACGGCGAACTCGCAACGCAGATTGTCGGCATCGGTCCAGGTACGCACCGTACCGAGGGTCTCTTCGCCTTCACCATCTTCACGGGGCGCATTGGCGATGAACACCATTTCCCGGTCATAGTCGATTTGCACCATCTGGGCCACGTCTTCCCGGGAAAAATGCTTGCGGTACTGGAAGAATCGGTAACGGATGGATTCCGGAGACTGATGCTCGTGAAACAGCCGGTGGGCAGGCTCATCCTCCGCCAGCACCGGGCGAATAATCACGCGGCGACCGGATTTGGGCAATACCAGCCACTCCTCCAGCTCTCGCGGGTAGGGCTGGATAATGGGCTTGACCGGATGTTCATCCAGGTCAATGGCGATGTTTACAGCAACGGCGCCCTGCTCATTGAACAACAACGGCGAGATTTCCAGGCCCTTGATCTCCGGTATATCGATCACAATCTGTGACAGCGTCACCAGGGTTTCGGACACTGCCCGGATATCCTCTTCCGGCTTCAGGCTGTGTTCTTTAAGCAGTTTGTACATGTAAGTGCGCCGCAGCAGCTCGCGGGCCAGCACCATGTTCAACGGCGGCAAGGCTATCTGGCGGTCAGTCATGATGTTGATCTGGGCACCGGCTGCCCCACAAACCACCAATGGCCCAAAGACCTCATCACGGGTGATCCCCACACTGAATTCGATGCCGCCAACATGCTGGTAGGAACGCTGGACGGCAAAACCCAGGAAGCCGCTTTTCGGGAAATGCTCCCGATATTCGTCCATCAGGAAGCGGCAGCTGTCGATGATCACCTGTTCGCTGTTGAGCTTTTTGACCGTGCCCTTATAGCGGCGCTGGGTCGGGCTCAGATCCAGGAACGGATAACACACATCTTCGTGGATAACAGTTACATCAATGGGGCGGCGCTCGACTGCGAAGACCTCCAGCACCTCTTCCACGTCATCACAGTAAACGGTTTCAATGGTATTGATGCCGTAGTCGCAGATCACCCGCCGAGCTTCCCGGTTTGACAGATGCCGCCGGCCATCCCGCAAGGCCCTGGCGACCAGTTTGCGGGTGTTGGCCCGGTCGGCGAAGTGGTCTGTAAACGATTCGGGCGTCTCGGTCAGCAGCCGCTGAATGCGCTGATGCCGAACATGCTGCATAAACGCCATCACCGCTTTTTCCGGGTTAAAGAACGATGGCAGCCCAGCCCGGTAAAACTCTTCCCGGGAATCCATCACCGTGCTCTGCCCCAACCAGCAGGTAAAGATGTTCAGGCGGGTGCCCTTGGACGCCTGCACCACGGAATCGGCAATCTGCAGGCTGTCTTCGATCAGTGTGGGTGCGTACATCACCAGTACGTTAGCCACGTTAGGGTCCTTCGCCAGAATCTTGATGGCCTTGCCATAGAGCTCGGGCGTGGCGTCATAGTTCAGGTCGATGGGGTTCTTGCGGGTCCAGTACGGCGGCAACAGTTCTCCCAGTTCCCTGACCGTATCTTCCGACAGCTCCGCCAGTTCACCGCCGAGATCCGCCAGCCGGTCCACCGCCAATACGCCGGGGCCCACGCCGTTGGCCATGATGGCCAGGGATTCCCGACGCAGCGGGCGCATCCGGGTCAGGGTTTCCAGGGCATCAAACATCTGGCCAAGCCCGTCCACCCTCAACACACCGGCGCGTTGAAGCATGGCATCGTAGACCGGGTCGCTGCGTTTGATACCAGCGGGCAAGGCATGGGTAAACCACTCGGATTCGGGCACCCGTCCGGATTTCACCGCAATCACAGGCTTGGTTCGGGAGGCCACCCGCACCGCTGACATGAAACGCCTGGGATTGGGGATGTTTTCAATGTGCAGAAGAATCGCCCGGGTCTGGGTGTCCTGGGCCAGATAGTCGATCAGGTCGTCGTGATCGATGTCCATGCCGTCACCCAGGGTCAGGAAGTAAGAGAAGCCCACCCCCCTGGCAAAAGCCCAGTCCAGCACCGAACTGGCAATGGTGCCGGACTGCCCCACGAAGGCAACGCGGCCGGGAATGGCCCCCATATGGGCATAGGTGGCGTTCAGATGCCGCGCCGGCACCATCAAACCGATAGTGTTGGGGCCCAGTACGCGGATGCCGGTCTCCCGGGCGGCATCGCGCACTGAATACATCAATGGCTGGCCGGTTTTACTGTGAGTCCGGGACATGCCCCCAGTCATTACAATGGCGGTGCGCACGCCGCATTCACCCAGCTTGCGGATCATTTTCGGCACCGTGTCCGGCGGGGTACAGATGATCGCCAGGTCCGGACTGAAATCCAGTTTGGACACTTTGCGCACACAGGGCACCCCGTGCACGTTTTCGTAGTCGCTCTGGTTGACCACCACGAGCCGGCCCGGATAGCCGCCGCCCAGCAGGTTCCGCAACACCATACCCCCGAGGTTGTCAGCGCGTTCCGAGGCGCCAATAACGGCAATGGATTCAGGATTGAACAGGCTTTCCAGATAGCGGGTACTCAACGCGGCTCTCCCAGTGGTGTGCGCGACAGGAATGTACAAACTTCAATAAAACGGCTTGCTTATCAGTGTATACCTTATCTTAGGTGGCGATTTCATGATGTAAATCGACTAACGAGTTATTAGACCAAAGAAATACGACAGGCTTCGGTTATCCCTGATAACATGAAAGCGATAATAAGCATATTCAGGTTCAGGCATTACCCATGACCACGGCATTTTTTTCCCACGACGACTGCAAGAAACACAACATGGGCCCGGAGCACCCGGAAAGCCCAGAGCGTCTTTCAAGCATTCTCGCCTACCTCGCGGATACCAACCTGCAACAGGAACTGGACTGGGTTCGTCCGGAAGAAATCACCCGGGACCAACTGCTGACCGTGCATCCGGAAAGCTATCTGCACCAGCTGGACCTGATGCAGCCAACCCGGGGCCGGGTGTTCACCGACCCGGACACCGCGATGATGCCGGACACCCTGAGAGCGGCGAAGCTGGCCGCGGGGGGCAATGTGCAGGCTGTCGATATGGTGATGAGCAGCCAGGTAACCAACGCTTTTGTCTGCGCCCGGCCACCGGGACACCACGCCGAACGTGCCAAGTCGATGGGGTTCTGTTTCTATAACAATATCGCCCTGGCGGCGATGCGGGCGCTCACCTTCCACCACCTTGAGCGGGTGGCCATTGTCGATTTCGATGTGCATCAGGGTAACGGCACGGTAGATATTGTCAGTGGTGATGAACGCATACTGATGTGTTCCAGCTTTCAGCATCCGTTTTATCCGCACTCCCACGTGCACCGGCAGGCCGACAATATTGTCAATGCGCCGATTTCAGCCGACTGCTCAGCGGCTGAGTACCGCAAGACGGTTGAAGCCGCCTGGCTCAAGAAACTGCAGGATTTTCGTCCGCAACTGGTGTTGATCTCGGCAGGCTTTGACGGGCATCGGCTGGACCCCATGGCGGAGCTGAATCTGGAAACCGAGGATTATCGATGGTTAACGGAAATGCTGGTGAGTGTCGCCCATGACCACTCCAACGACCGCATCATCTCCACGCTGGAAGGCGGGTATCACCTGAAAGCCCTGGCGGAGGGTGTGGCCGCGCACCTGGAAGTCCTGAACGCAGTATATTGAAACTCGGGATGGCGTGTTCCGGCTATCCCGAAAACTCACTTCCCATACTGTTAGCCTGCAGCAGTTCCGGGCGCTCACCCTGGCGTTGCAAACGAATGGTGGTGCGGCGGTTATCAGCCGGCCGGCGGGAAACCGGATACTGATCACCGTGGGCCCGGACCGTCAGCATAGTCTCATCGATTCCCCTGGATTTGAGATACTCGGCCACCACGTTGGCTCTTTCCTCCGACAGCGCTCGGTTATCAATCCGGCTACCAATACTGTCGGAATGGCCGTCCACGAAGATTCTCTCTACCGTGCTGTCGGCCATCACGTAGGTCACAATATTGTCGAGCAGGTTCATGTCTGCCTGTGACAGGCTGGTACTCCCGCTGGCAAACGGAACCCGGCTGCGCCGAACCTGGTCGAAGTTAACCGGCAGCAGACTGGCAACGCATTCACGATAGCCGGCGTACGGGCCGGAAAAATTCACATTCGACAACTGCACCCGCACGGGCTGGCCGCTGTATACCGCGGCTCGGGTTACTGTCGGCTGCATACCTCGGGACAACCCCTGGGCAATCAACACCGCTTCCCGATTCCCCAGGTTCACAGAGCGCGGACTATCCGTTACCTGCACAGCACCAATGGGGCTCGGTGGAACTCCTGGCCGCCAGGGCGGAGCTTCGACCACTAACTGGCCCTGGCCGGGGCGCATCACACTGAGATCCGATTCGAGATAGAAACGCAGGTCTTCCCCTGCCCGGTGCCTGAGCACGGCGCGGCCAAAGCCAGGGACCTCATGGACAAGGGAACACTCAAAGACCGACTCGGAGAGATACCACTGACTGTTTTCAATACCGGCACCATAACTGGATGACAGCACAGGCGCAGAGGGCAATGACATCAACCCTGCCGTCGCGATCAATTTCAGCAATCTGCTCTGCCTGAAGAACCAATTGGGTGAAACCATAGGAATGCCCCGTGGAGCCTTTAAACCAGTGAACTAACCGGTTAACGGCGACCCGACCGGGAACTTGAGCCGGATAACTTACGATCAGGTTAAAAACATCTGCTTTTCGCTTCTGATATAATCCGCGAAATTTTGCGCTCGCTTTCGGATACCTTCTCATGACCCGACAGATAACCATCACACGCCCGGACGACTGGCACCTGCACGTGCGCGACGGCGACATTCTGAACGATGTGGTGCCCGCCACCGCCGCCTGCTTCGGCCGCGCTATCATCATGCCTAACCTGGTACCGCCGGTAACCGATGCCAGCGCAGCCATGGCGTACAGGGATCGCATTCTGGCCGCGGCCCGGGGAACGGACTTCCAGCCCCTGATGACCCTGTATCTGACCGAGAGCACCACCGCCGAGACCATTCGTGAAGCCAAAGCCGCCGGCGTAGTGGCAGCGAAACTGTACCCGGCTGGCGCCACCACCAACTCTGCCTCCGGCGTAACGGACATTCGCAATATCTACCCGGTGCTGGAGGCGATGGCGGATTGCGGCATGCTGTTGCTGGTACACGGCGAGGTGACCGACAGCGACATCGATATTTTCGATCGGGAAAAGGTGTTTCTGGAGCGGGTTCTGGCACCAACGCTGGCGGCGTTCCCGTCGCTCCGGGTGGTTCTTGAGCATATCACCACGGCCGATTCGGCCGAGTTTGTCCGTAGCCACCAGGGCAATAACCTCGGGGCAACTCTCACACCGCAGCATCTGATGTATAACCGCAATCACATGCTGGTCGGCGGTATTCGCCCACACCTTTACTGCCTGCCCATCCTCAAGCGCAACAAGCATCAGGAGGCGCTAAGAGAGGTCGTAGCCAGCGGCGATCCCCGTTTTTTCCTGGGCACGGATTCTGCCCCACACGCGAAAGACAAGAAGGAAGCCGCCTGCGGCTGTGCTGGCTGTTACTCCGCCTACGGCGCCATCGGCCTGTATGCCGATATCTTCGAGGAACTGGGCATTCTGGACAAGCTGGAAGCCTTTGCCAGCTTCAACGGCGCCGATTTCTATGGCCTGCCCCGGAACACCGACACCGTGACGCTGATCCGGGAACCCTGGACCATGCCGGAGAACCTGCCTCTGGCCGGCGGCGGCATTGTTCCGTTGAAGGCCGGCGAAACCGTTAACTGGCGCCTGGCGTAAACCCTATTCATTCACTACCACGAACATCGGAGTTCGAGTGTCAGACGAAAACAAACAGCCCCACCCCATGTCCCAGCGCTTTCGCGGCTTTCTGCCGGTGGTGGTCGATGTGGAAACCGCCGGCTTCAACCCGGAACGTGATGCTCTGCTGGAGATCGCTGCCGTAATGCTGACCATGGATGAGGATGGCTGGCTGCGCCGGGGCGAAACTCACGTGCAGCAGATCGACCCGTTCGAAGGCGCCAATCTGGAGCAGTCGGCCCTGGATTTCACCGGCATCGATCCCTGGAATCCGGAGCGGGAGGCGGTACCGGAACGGGAAGGTCTGAGCGAGATTTTTTCTCCCATCCGCAAGGCGGTAAAAGAACACGACTGCAAGCGAGCGGTACTGGTGGGCCACAATGCCACGTTTGACCATAATTTCGTTTTCGCGGCAGCGCTGCGAGCCGATATCAAACGCAACCCGTTCCATCCATTCTCAACGTTTGATACCGCAACCCTGGCGGGCCTCGCCTACGGCCACACCGTGCTGGCCCAGGCCTGTAAACTGGCGGGCATTCCCTTCAGCAACAAGGAAGCCCACTCCGCCGCCTACGACGCGGAAAAGACAGCAGACCTGTTCTGCGGCATCGTCAATCGCTGGCGTGAACTGGGCGGGTTTCCGCCGCCGCCAATCGAAATTGCCGAAGAACCCCAGGAATGAAATCTCCAACCCGAAACGAAAAAACCCGCCGAGGCGGGTTTTTTCTTGGCCTATAACGACGATTACCAGTATATCCCCCGCATAATCGCCGCAAAGGCTACCTGCTCGGTAGAGACTTTCGGCTTTTCGCCGGACTTGCTGCCAGCAGCTGCTGGAGAATCCGGGAACATCCGGTAGCCAGTGTTCATAATGATCTCACCCATCTTCGGTGCCAGCGCATGCAGAACCTGCGCGAACACGCCAAGACGGGTGGCAATGCGCTTGGGCCGGTACACAATCGCATCCGCCACCATCTGCGCGGCTTCATCCGGTGTCAGCGTCGGCACGGAATCGTAGATCTTGGTGGGCGCGATCATCGGCGTTTTCACCAACGGCATGTTGATGGTGGTGAAGGTCACATTGCGATCCGACCATTCCGCAGCGGCACAGCGGCTGAACGCGTCCAGTGCGGATTTCGAGGCGACATAGGCCGAAAAACGCGGAGCGTTGGTAAGTACCCCGATGGAAGAAATATTCACCACGTGCCCGCGGCGACGCTCCAGCATGGCTGGCGCAAAGCCCATGATCAGCCGAACGGAGCCAAAGTAGTTCAGCTGCATGGTCCGCTCAAAATCGTGGAAGCGGTCAAAAGACAACGCCAGGGAGCGGCGGATGGAGCGACCCGCGTTATTCACCAGTACATCCACGTGGCCGTGATTATCGAGCACCGTCTTCACAAAGCGGTCGCAGTCGTCCATGTCCGAAAAGTCGCACTGGTAAGCATGCACGTTGCCACCTTTGGCCTCCAGACTGGCCGCCACTTCATCCAGAGTTTCCTTGGTGCGGGCACCAATGACCAGAATGGCACCGGCCTCTGCCAGTTTCTCTGCCGTTGCCAGGCCAATACCCGAGGTCGCGCCGGTGACCACGCAAACCTTACCTTCAACCGTGCCCTTGAGGGTGCGGTCCTTGAACAGGTCCGGGTCCAGATTTCTCTCCCAGTAGTCCCAGATCACCGGGGCATAGGACGGCAGTCGCGGCACCTCAATGTCTGTACCCTTCAGTACCCGCTCCAGCTCCCGGGTATCAAAACGGGTCGGATAATTAATGAAAGACATCACCGAGGGCGGAATGCCCATGTCATCCAGAAGCGCACCAGTAATGCGCTTGACCGGAGGCAGAT
This sequence comes from Marinobacter sp. bablab_jr008, assembly GCF_016464145.1. NCBI lineage: Bacteria > Pseudomonadati > Pseudomonadota > Gammaproteobacteria > Pseudomonadales > Marinobacteraceae > Marinobacter > Marinobacter sp. bablab_jr008. The sequence continues at coordinate 64,475 of NZ_JACDWW010000050.1, read as the reverse complement.
TCTTGATGCTCTGGCGAATAAACGGCGGAATAAAACCGAACATCCGGGAATCGATGCGCATACCCATGCGGGGGGCATGGCCGGCCTCGCAGAAGATATTGAGGATCTCACCCACCTTGTACGGATCGGAGTCCACCAGATGGAAACAGTTGCCATCTTCGCCCTCCAGATGGGCAATGTGATCCAGGGCGTCGACCACGAAATCCACCGGTACAATGTTCAGCCGGCCACCTTCAATACCGATGGTGGGTACCCACTGGGGCAACGCGTGACGGATCTTCTGAATCATCTTGAAGAAGTAATAGGGCCCGTCCACCTTGTCCATTTCGCCGGTTTCCGAATGGCCAATGACCATACCAGGGCGGTAGATGCGGAACGGAACCTTGCATTCTTCACGCACAACTTTTTCGGATTCGTGCTTGGTGCGCAGGTAAGGATGATCAAGCTTCTCGGCTTCTTCGAACATATCCTCCCGGAAGATACCCTTGAACAGACCCGCTGCCGCGATGGATGACACATGATGGAAATGTTTGGCGCCCATGGCTTCTGCAGCCTGAACAGCCGCCCTGGTGCCTTCGATATTGGTGGCCGCCTGGGCTTCTTCGTCTGCGCCCATGTCGTAGACCGCGGCAAGATGGAATACGTGGTCAATATTTCCTTTCAGTGATTTCAGCGTTTTCGCGTCAATACCAAGGTTTTTGCTGGTGAGGTCGCCGATCACAGCCTTCACTTGCTTGTCGTCTGCACCCCAGCGCTCCCGGAGCCGCTCCAGCTTGTCCTGGGACTGCTCGCGAACCAGAACATACACGGTGCCGCCGCGCGCCAAGAGTTTCTCAACCAGAAAACGACCGATAAAACCGGTGCCGCCTGTCAGGAAATAATTCATAGGTACTCCATTCTGCCTGTTGTGTTTTTTGTCTTTAACCGACACAGATACGACTAAAGTCGTAGCCGATTCCATCGGTCGGCAATTCTACTTAATTGCAACCTTCATGTATCGAACTTTTTTAGAGTTTTTACTCTGTAACCCATTGTTTTTATTAGAGCCATTACTCTAAAAGCAGCCAACCCCACCTCACTCCCTGTCCGGTTTATCGACACAATGTGATTGAGATTAGCACAAGAAACCGCGACCACCGCATTGGGTCATTTAATTACGACCAGGCAATGCAAGAGGTTCTTACCAATGACATAATCGGGAACTTCCAGCGCCATCCGGCGTCACTAACCGAGCCAGACATCAAGGTTTAAAAGAAACTCCCATGCCGAAAAACAATCCGAACACCGAACGCTATATTGCCATCGCCCGGGCCTGCCTGAAGGCCATCAACGACACTGCCGCCGACAGTGGTTCCCGGGAAGACAAGATCCAGGCCGTATACCAGGCAATCGACAAGGCGTTTCAGGCCGAGTTTGCCGATTATCGACAGTCCGTTGCGATCATGGCGACGGTGCTGGAGCGGATCGCCTCTGGTGAACTCGACGCTGACCAGGCGGCCAAACTCGCGCGCAAAACCATAGAACAGAAGCCTGAGAGCGCCAAAAACAACCAGATGCACTGATCCCTTTTCCAACCTGAACGCCATTCCGGAACCCGAGGCCCCATGACTTCGAAACATCCGTTACCTGTTCGATCTCGCTACGCTCTGCTGCAGAGGCTGTTGCTTGTCGTCACCGTGTTACTGGCTCCACTGGCGACAGCCAGTGTGTCACCCACCCAAAGTCCCAACGACCCGAACCAGTACCGGTTCATCGAACTCGACAATGGCTTGCGCGTGATCCTCGCTTCGGACCCGGAAACGGACAAAGCCGCCGCCTCCATGAACGTTGCCGTGGGCAGCGGAAACGACCCGAAAGAGCGGGCTGGCCTGGCGCACTTTCTCGAGCACATGCTGTTTTTGGGCACCGAGAAGTACCCGGAGGCAGGCGAATACCAGCAATTTATTCGCAGCCACGGCGGCAGTCATAACGCGTTCACAGCGTTTGAGGACACCAACTATTTCTTTGATGTCGAAGCCGAGTTTCTGGAGCCGGCGCTGGACCGGTTCGCCCAACAGTTTTCTCATCCTCTGTTCACGCCGGAACTGGTGGATCGTGAGCGCAATGCCGTCCACTCCGAGTACAGTTCCAAGCTTAAAGATGACGGCCGGCGCCTGCTTTCTGTCAGGAAGGCGGCGGGCAATCAGAAGCATGCCTTCAGCCAGTTTGCGGTCGGCAACCTGGAGACCCTGGAAAATACCGAAGGCAACCCGCTTCGGCCTGACCTGATTCGTTTCTGGGAAGAAAACTATTCGGCGAACATCATGACCCTGGCAGTCTACGGCCCACAGCCGCTGGATGAGCTGGAACGCATGGTGCAGGAGCGCTTTGGCGCCATCGCCAACCGTAACCTTGAACCCAAGGTTCACCCTCACCCGCTGTACGACACCTCCCGGTTGCCAGAGAAAGTGACAGCCGAGACGCTGAAAGACAATCGCAGCATGACGCTGTCTTTCCCGATCCCCTCTCAGCAGCGTTACTATAAAAGCAAACCCGCAGCCTACGTTGCCAACCTGCTGGGCCACGAAGGCCCCGGCAGCCTGTTTGACGTTCTGAAACGCGCAGGCCTGGTAGAAAGCCTTTCCGCAGGCACAGGGATGGACACCGGCGAACACGCCACTCTCGACATCAGCATGTCGCTCACCCGGGAAGGCCTGGAACACCAGGATGAGATAATTGCCCTCACCTTTGAATATATAGATCGTATTCGTGACAACGGCATCAGCCAGCAACGCTTCAACGAGATGCGACAGCTGGCCATGATTGATTTCCGTTTCCGGGAACGCGCTGAAGCGCAAAGCGAGGCCATGCGACTGTCCAGACTCCTCAAGGACTATCCGCCTGAAGATGTTCTAAGCGCCCCCTGGCTGCTTGAGCGGTATGCCCCAGAGCAATACAGGGCGATCCTCAATCAGCTGAAACCAGCCAACCTTAAAGTCTGGATTGCTGCGCCCAACCTGGACGCGAGCGAGCCGAACCTCACGCGGTGGTATCAGACGCCCTGGGTCAGGACACCCCTGAACCTCGATAATCCGGCAGCTCCCAGCCTGGCTGAACAGCTTGCCCTGCCCGAATCCAACCCCTTTGTTCCAGAAGATCTCGAACTGGTGGGGGGGGATAGCATGGCTCACCCGGAGAAAATTGCCGAACTGGACGGACTGGATATCTGGTACGCCCGGGATACCCGTTTCGCCACTCCGAAAGCCAATCTGTTTGTCAGCCTGAGAACGCCGGCAGCGCGGGAATCCGCCCGGAGTTCAGTGCTCACACAACTGCTGGTGGACGCCATTAACACCAACCTCAACGCCTGGGCCTATTCTGCCCGGCTGGCCGGGCTGGACTACAGCGTCTACCCCCATCTTCGTGGTGTTACCATCCGTGTCGGCGGTTACAACGACAAGCTGCACAAGCTGGCCAACCAGATACTGCTGGAGTTCGCCAACCCCGACCTTACCGAACAGCGATTCAGGATTGCGCGCCAGAACCTGATGGATGCTCTGGAAAACAAGAGCAAAGAACGGCCGGTGCAGCAGACTTCGGAATTTGTCCAAACCGCCTTGCTGGAAGGCACGTTTCCCGTGGAGGAGCGCCTGGCCGCAGCGCGCGACATCACACTGAATGAGCTGAGGGAGTTTGCCGGCAGTTTCCTCGCCCGCACTGATCCCGTCATGCTCGCCCATGGCAACCTGACACAGGCCAGTGCCCTGAATATGGCCAGACAGGTACAGGCTCTGGTGCTGAACGATCACCAGCGTACCAACGTGGATCGGGCGCGAATTCGCCAGCTGCCTCCAAGCCAGACCGCTGCGCATCTGGCGGTTGAGCACCCCGATACCGGTTACACCTTATACCTGCAGGGCAACAACACTTCCTACGCGGAGCGAGCCCGATATCGGTTGCTGGCACAAATCATCAGTAGCCCGTTCTATGAGGAAATCCGGACCACGCGCCAGCTCGGATACATCGTCTACGCGACCGCGTTCGAAATTCTGGAAACGCCGGCGCTCGGACTGGTTGTGCAATCCCCGTCCGCAGACGCACAAGCCATCGACGCAGCCGTTGAGGAGTTCAGCCAGGCTTTCGCGCAACAACTGGCGGAGATGGATAACACCCGGCTTGCGCGTGAAAAACAGGCAGTGATCAGCCAATTGCTGGAGCGTGACCGGCAACTGGGCGAAGTGTCCAGCCGATACTGGCGGGAGATCGACCGGGAAAATGCCGAGTTTAACAGCCGACAAGCCCTGGCCGACGCTATTCGGAACGTATCGCTGGAGGAACTGAAAGAGACCTTCGAACAGGCCATGCTTGAACGACAACGCGCTCTGCTGGTCACCACCGGCGGCGATGCCGTGAATGATGAAGCGATCCTTCAGACCCTGCGGGATCTCGGCCCTGTGCCGAAGGATTGACGGGAGAAATTACGAACCCGCCCGGCGATGCTTCGGCTACCGGGCGGGTTATCGGGTTAAGGAATCTGGTTACAGATCCACCGCAAACTGATTGAAATACACCACAGACCCAGTGCCGGTCCCCACATTCAGAATGCTGAATGCCACCTTGCCCTTCTCCTGAATAAAAGCAAACTTGTCGCTTTCATTCTTTACTTCGTAGTTCTCGGTGTCGTTTTTCTTCTCGTTATACACAGACAAGGCTCCGTCCTGGCTGCCATGACGAATCTGGGCCATGGAGACAATAATCTGGGGAATATCCTTTGCCTTGTTGAACGTCAGAATCCAGATGCCCGAGTCGTTGGTGGGCAACATCACCTGCACAAAGCCTTTCTCGGCGCCATCCTGGTATTTAGAGCTGGCCAGGTCGTTCATGCCAACCCAGTAGGAGTACCAGTTGCCTTCCAAAGCAACGTCAATGGTGTCAAATACCTTGACCTTCACACTGTTGTCGGGATCACTGACACCCAGCTGTTTCACAACGGTAGTCAGCAGGGATTTCGTGCCCTCGCCGTAGGAGTCAAAGCCACCAAAACTCTGAGCCAGACTGGCCTGGGAGAAAGACACCACCAGCAACAGCGCAAGCAACTTGTAGAACTTCATGCAGATTTCCTTTTTATCCGGTACTTGATCCAACGGCTCCGCGCCATCCCCTGCCTGAAAACAGGCCGGGGCTATGATAGTCAGCGACAACCCACGTGATCTACCCGGAAACGGCAAGACAGTGTGAACAAATGAAAAATGACGGCCTTGAGCCCGCTGCCTCAGGCCGTTATCATACCGCCTCCTTTACGATGCCCCCGTAGCTCATCTGGATAGAGCGTCCCCCTCCTAAGGGGAAGGTAGCAGGTTCGAGTCCTGCCGGGGGTACCATAAAGGCAGCCACCGAATGGCCCCGTCAGAACAATGGCACCACAACACCGCCCGCGAGCCATAGCAGCGCAACCACTACCAGAACGCTCAGCACCTTATCTGTCAGCGAAGATCCGCCATGATCGTGATCATGATGGTGGTGGTCATGTGAATGCTGCTTCTGCCCTTGTCGCCAGAACCATAGCAGTATCGCTGTGGCGGTCAGAAACAGGATGTTCAAGACAGCCTGGTAATTCCACTTGAAGAACTCCCGCTCTCCCATTGAGGTCTGGCCACTGAAGTCCGGCAACATGCCCAGCAGGGCCAGGCTGTAGTGCATCAGCAATGACACAGTCACAATGCCGACCAGCATCAGTGCGAGGATGTACAGAGCCATCTTCCAGCCATAATAGGAGGCGTTGATTCTGAGCACTGGCAGCACAACCAGATCGGAAAAGATGAAGGCCATGACGCCCGCAAAACTCACTCCCTGAGCAAACAACACGGCCGCAAGAGGAATATTCCCCATGGAACCGATGAAGGTGAAAAAGGCTGCAATTGGTCCAACCAGTGTCTGCGATAGTACGGCGAGGAAGCCAGGGTTGGCCGCGTTCTCGCCACCGGCGCCGATAAAGAGAGCTTCAAAGAAACTCTGAGGCACCATGGCGGAGATGATACCGGCTACGGTGAAGCCAATAAGGACATCTTTCCAGACCATTTGCCACTCCATCACATAGGTCTGGGCGATCGCCTGCCATCCTTCCTTACTGGTTATTTTTTCCTTCCAGCTTTTGTCAGAGCTGCCGTCGTCCCCGTCGCCGTCATCCATCTTTCGGCGAGCCTGTGCTTCAAGCCGGCGCGGCCGGGTAAGTCGGATCAGCAGCCAGGTTACAAGAATCAGGAGTACACCACCCACATACTCGCCAACCACAAATTGCCAACCCAGAAAAACCGCGATCACGATACCGAGCTCAATCACCAGATTTGTGGAGGCCAGCATAAACGCCAGAGACGGCGCCAGACCGGCGCCCTTATTGAAGATTGCACGGGTGGTGGCCAGTGCGGAGAAGCTGCAAGAACTGGAAATGAAACCAAAAAACGTGCCGAGCGCGATACTGCGCGGTCCATCCTCCCCCATGGCCTGCTGCATCTTACGGCGGGTAACCAGAACCTGAATCAGACTGCTTATGACGTAACCCAGAATAAATGCCCAAAGCGCCATCCAGAAAAAGCCCAGGCTCGTGGTTGCCGCTTCATTCCATAGCGATAGAAAGTTACTCAAAGCGTTCCTCCTTATCTGCCGAAGCATGCGAAGAGTCACCACCTACCCTAGCGCATAATACGACCAGTTGCTGAAACGCTTACTTGATGCCCGAGCCCCTCGCCTATGCAGAATGGCTTTGACGGAGGGGCGAAAAACACAGATTAAGTGCCGGGCGTGGAGGAACCTTATTTGCGCGGATCGGTTACCGAAACCCACGAGTTGTCTGCGTGAGCATCCCGGAAAGCCAACAGGCTATCGACCCCGGAAAAATCCACCAGGTCACGGAAATCCAGCCAGTCCACCAGACAATAGAGACAGATGGCGGAGTAGTTCCACTGCTCAAACTGCCCCGCTTCCACCATGGCAGACAGCGTTCGCAACGTTGTCATGATGCGTTCGCGCTGAAGGTTGTAGAACATCGCATCCTGGCTGGTATCGATTCCGGACCTTTCAGAAAGCAGCATGGTTACCGCAGAATCGTTGGCGCCATCAATCAGCGTTAACTGGTTCTCCTGGTCCCAGGTGAGGGCGTCAAGCCCAAGCTTCTGACCAAGATAACGGGCGATAACCCGTGAGTCATAGAGCTCCTGATCGCCATCAATCAGTACCGGGATTTTCAGGGTGGGATTAGTACGCCGCAGCTCATCACGGCCTTCACCATAAATATCGAGATTGATGAACTCGTACGGTTCATCGCTCAGCAGGAGCCGAATGCGGCGTACGTAGGGCGACGTGGTAGATCCAATCAGTTTCATGATTTCTCCCATAATCAGGTTTTCATTCATGGTAAATCATCTTGCGCGTCATGCCTCCGTCCACCACAAAATTCTGCCCGGTGACGAAGCCAGCCTCGGAGGAAATCAGGTAAGCCACCAGTGAAGCGATGTCTTCGGGACTGCCAACGCGGCCGGCCGGATGCTGCTGGTGATCCGCTTCTGACAGAGGCTCGACAGCCTGCTCGCTTCCCTGCCAGTCACGGGTATCTATCCAGCCCGGGCTGATACAGTTCACCCGTATTTCTGGTCCCAGGCTAATGGCCAACGCATGGGTCAGTGCCACAAGGCCACCCTTGGTGGCGGCGTAGGCTTCGGTATCCGGCTCTGATTGCAGGGCCCGTGTGGAGGCCATATTCACAATCACGCCCCTCGCCTTCCGGAGATGCGGTATCGCATGTTTGCTCACCAGAAACGGCCCGGTCAGATTGACATCCATTCGACGCTGCCACTGTTCAAGGCCCAATTGTTCTATCGGGCCGGTATGAGGGTCCGCAATGCCAGCGTTGTTAATAACGGCATTCAGGCCACCACCCCAGTGCACTGTTTGGGAAATGATATTCTCAACATCCGCTTCGCTGGCAACGTCGCCTGCCAGAAACACGACTTCACCCTCTGCGTTGGCAACCAACTGTTCACCTACGGCTTGGTCAGTATCGCAGAATGCCACTTTCCAGCCCGCCGCCGCCAGGTGCAGCACTATGCCTCGGCCAATTCCCTTCGCGCCTCCTGTCACCAGGACTACCTTTTGCGTTCGTTCCAAGTCTGCCTCCAACGGTTTCGGTTCCGTCAATACTATTCAACGGGCTTTGCGCCGGACGGAATGATTGCTGCAGTTTAGCAGCAACTGATTGATACGGTTTTCGCCGATGCCTGTTTCTACAGGTTAGAATGCCCGCCTGCCCACACTACCGGAAACCAACCATGGCCCGCTTTAACGAAATTGGCACCGCAACCATCCCCGGCAACGGCAGCCGCTTGCGACTGCTGCAACGTAATGACGAGTTTTCCATCAAGATTGCCGGCGCCCCGGGTGAACTGATGAACAGCCGCTTACATGGTTCGGAGGATGCTCTGGCCACCCTCGCCTGTGAACGCCTGAGCCATCTGCCCGCGCCACGGATCCTGATTGGCGGGCTGGGTATGGGCTTTACCCTGGCGGCAGCGCTTTCGGCTACAGGCGATCAGGCTCAGGTGACGGTGGCAGAGCTGGTTCCCGAGGTAGAAACCTGGAATCGCGGACCATTGGGCGCAGCCGCCGGCTACCCTCTGGACGATCCCCGGGCCGCCGTTCACATTGGCGATGTGGCAGAACTTTTGCAACAGGGCGATGGCAACTGGGACGCCATCTTGCTGGATGTGGATAACGGTCCGGAAGGTCTTACCCGTAAAGAAAACAACTGGATCTACTCTCCGGAAGGCATCGCCGCCGCCCAGAAATCCCTGAGCAACGACGGCATTCTCGCCTACTGGTCGGCCGGTCCGGAACAGGCCTTTACCGAACGCTTGCGGCGCGCTGGCTTTTCGGTGGAACCCGTTGTTGTGAGAGCCCTGCGTCCGGGTAAAGGCGCCCGTCACACAATCTGGCTGGCCTGGTAATTTGGGGGATGGCGGGCGATTCCCGATCGGTTTGTTGCCATACGGTCATTCGAAATACAGGTTCAGGTGTACTAGGGTTACTGATGAAGCCGCTATGTTTTGACGAGGATCTGGTCCTCGGCGAAACACTCAGGAGGTCTTTCCATGAAACCCTCAGTGAGTATTACCGGTGAACAGGAAGCCCATAAAGTAGCCGCAATATTCGAGACAGAAACCGATGCCAACGGCGTTGCACGGGTGCTGTCGCAGGAAACCAGTCTGGATCACGAGCAAGTCATTGTTGTAAGCCCCCAGGACCGACACCCGGGTGAAGAGCTGGAGCCAGAGAACCAGGGCATATGGCAAACGCTGGTGCGTTCGCATCTCTGGCTTGGTATCGGAGGTGCCGTCGCAGGCTTTATTGTGTTCGTGATACTGAGTGCTGTCGGCGTGGAGTTTATTGCCCAGAATGGCGTGGTTGCCGCAGCCGTTCTTGCGGCGCTCGGCCTGATACTTGGCCTGTTGGTGGCTGGAGGCGTTACGCTCCGGCCGGACCACACACCCTATGTTGCCAAAGCGCAGTCGGCTCTAAAGGAGGGCAAGTATGTACTGACCGTGCATGCCTCCAGTTCTGAGCAACTCAAGGAGGCCACGACGGTCCTGAAAAACCGGAACGTCCGGTTAGTGCGAACTATCTGAGCCTCCGCCCCCGGAGCCACGTTATTGGTAGCAACCAGAGCACGGTGGCCAGTAGCCAGCGCGTAAGCAACAGCAGTGGCAGCAGTACCAGGAACCATCCTGGCATCTGCACCATCCAGGCCGGCACGCCCAGTACCCGGGCAGCGCCGGCGAATACGTCGTTCAGTAAGGCGGGGTGTTTGACAACGACATAGACCAGAGCCACCGCAGCGGGCCACTTTGCGTTGCTAACCATGACCGAAGCCATTCGCCCGGCCCGCGCGAGGCGGGAAGAATAGGCCGCGGAACGGGCGGTGACACTCGAGGCTCTTGCAGTACCTGCTGCCGCCCGACCGGCTTTCAGGAATTTCACCGCACTGCCAATAATCAGCGCGTCTACGGCGGCCCAGCCGACATCTTCCATGCGGATCGGCTGATCGGTACGGTACCGGGATTCCAGAGTCCGGATGCCACTGGTGAAGAACTGCGTAATGCCCTCTGTAATCCGCTCCGTCCAGATCCACTCTATGTTATTGCCATCGGCCCCCACCACGAACTGGCCCGTGAAATCCTGCCCTTCTTTATTGGCGAAGTTGACGGCATACCAGGCACGCTGTTCCGGCGTCAGGACTTTACCGGTGCCGGCAACCCGGTTCATCATCTCAATCGAGCCAACCGGATTCTGATAAAAATGCATCACAGGAGGCATCAGATACTCGCCATGGGCTCGCAGGGCCTGCCGAAATTCCGGTTCTTCACCAAACAGATCCATTACAAACCTGGTCCACTCGGGGTATACCTGCAACGCGGCCTGAGCTTTCAGCAACAGCAGGCGGTCGTCCCGGTAATCCAGCAGGAGCGCCTGCAGAGCCAAGGCTTCGCCCAGCAGCGGTGATTCTGTACCGAATTCATCCTGGGCCTGCAGGCGCACAAGCCGTTCCTCAACCGGTTGCGGTTGCAAGCGCACTGACACCAGAGCGGCCACTGCCAACGCGAAAAGCGCCAGCCACAATAGTCGCCGTCTGGGCCGGGACTGGAACAGTGCGGGCTCTGTCATTCAGTACTCCTGCTATAAAAACCTCAGTCTACATGGAAAATCTCCAACATGAAGGCTGATACATGTCAACATCGGTTACAGAAAACAACTCTAGGTGGGTATACCCGTTGCAAAAAACGGATACCATGTCCTTATAACCTCGCTTTCGTCCGACGGCACCTATGGATATCTTCGAGCAGAAACGCCGCATTATCACCACTGCCATCGTTGCAGTTGTTCTCACTGGAATCAGTATTGCCGTGGTGGTCTCCACCCCCCTGATCAATCAGATCCATACCCAGGCCGCAGACACTGCGAGCCTGGTGGCCGATGCCAAGGCCGAGAGCGTTCGGGCGGTATTCGATCAGCATCAGGATCTGGCGCGACAAACCGCCAGTCGCTCTGAGCTCGCGCGGGTTATGGTCGAATACAACAGGGGAAACCTGGCACTCGCTGACTTGCGGACCTTTTCTCGCCCCAGGCTTGACGATGCCGCAAAAAACATCGACAACCTTGCCGCCATCGTCCGGTTTGATGCCAGTGGCGCCGAAGTTGTGCGCGTCGGGCCTCTGGACGATCAACTTCCCGCTGACCTGCCTATGCCATCCGGGCTTGATATCCAGTCCTACCCGGTAGGGGTAAATAACGAAGCGAGGCCGTTACTGCACGTCATCGCTGCGATACGCGAGGATGAACAGATCGTTGGCTATGATCTTCTGCTGTTCGAACTCTCCCCACTGATTCCCATCTTTCGCGTGGATGCGGACTCCAGTCTGTGCCTGCTTGATGTCGAGAGAACGCGGCGACTGATCTGGACCGAGGGCAGTCATCAGTTTCAACTGACAACACCCAATGGTTGCCTGGCCGAACAGGAGGGTATCGATTACAAACCAGACCTCGACTTTTTCCGGGCTTCGCTTCCAGACGGCACCCGTGTTCTGGCATTCATACGACTCGTGGAAGGGTATGGCTGGGAAATCCATATGAACGTCAGGACTTCCAGTGTGTTCGGTAAAGTGATCGAAGACATTGTTATCAGTGTTGTGCTGATACTCATGCTCTCCGCCCTTGCCGGCACAATGGTCTGGCGTTCACTGATGCCCGTTGTGCATGCACTGGTCAACCAGGCCTCCCAGATTGCCCGGTCTACCGATGAACTTCGGCTGGCCCAGCAGGTCTTTAACCACACCCACGAAGCCATCGTGATTTGCGACACCGGTTTACAGGTTATTCGTGCTAACCCGGCCTTCAACGAGATTACCGGCGCAACACCCAAGACACTTCGCAATACTAACCTGCTGGCATTTATGGACAGTGATAGATGCAAGGAGATAGACCGGGAAGAGATCCACCGGCATCTGGTCGCGGAAAATGCCTGGCAAGGCGAGGTCTGGCTGACCGGGCCCGATAATGATCCGTTTCCCAATCTGCTGACGGTTTCGCCGGTGCGCAATGCCCGGGGACAGATCCAGCAGCTGATCCTGACCTTCAGCGATATTACGGCGCGGGTGCAGGCGGAAAAACAGATGTTCCGGCTGGCACATTTCGACAAACTCACTGGCCTGCCGAATCGAACGGCCCTTGAAACCCACCTGGAACAAGCCATTGAGCAGGCCCGGCGCCAGCATCATCACTTCGCCCTGATGTTCCTGGATCTGGACAAATTCAAACCGGTAAACGACACCATGGGCCACCAGGCTGGCGATGAGCTGTTACGAAATGTCGCGAGAAGGCTCAAGCACAGTATTCGGGCCAATGATGTGGTGGGACGCCGGGGTGGTGATGAGTTCGTGATCATAACCGGGCCATTAACCAACGATGCCGATGCCCAACCCATTGCTCGCAAAATGATCCAAGTGCTGAATGAGCCGTTTCACATTCAGGGCCGGACTGTGCAAATTGGTGCCTCGGTGGGAATCGCTTTGTACCCGGACAACGGCCAGACCGCTGAGCAACTGCTGGCCACCGCCGACAAGGCCATGTATTCCGTGAAAACCAGCGGCAGGAACAACCTGGCGTTTGCCTGAGCGGCAGCGAGTGTCCCGTCTGGCTAATTCCTTAATCTACTGCTTGCCTCTGAGGACTCTGACCAAGGCGCCAGTCTGTAGATGTGGTGGTTCCACATCAAGGACTGGCAACACAGGGCTCAGAGTCCTCAGAGACAAGCCCTCCGGGAGCTTCTGAAAAGCCGAAGAACGTCGTTCTGCTGGCTCGATTTGGAACCACCAAACCTTCACCAGCACGCCTAGCTCTTCGGCTTTTCAGAAGCTCAGTAGGTTAAGGAATTAGCCAGACGGGACACTAACTCTGCTCGTACTCCTGCACCAGCTGGTTTAAAAAGTAAATACCGGCGGAGCTGAGGAAATAGCGCCCTGCCCCGGAGCGAAACAGCAGGTTCCGTTTTTCCAGGTAATCCAGCGCTTCGCTCAACCCTTTCTCGAAACGGGCGGCCCGAAGGATGTCCTGATACTCCTCATCCGCCCCCAGATTCGCCAGATCCTGCTCGTTTAAACCGGCTTCCGGCCGCCCCAGATAATCCAGATCTCTGCCGCTTCGGGCAAAGTAACGACCGATCAGAAGCAATACCACCTGCACCCGGAAAGCGTTTTCATCGTGCTCTTCGCTTTCTTCGTCACTGCTCTCTTTCAGAAAGAAAAAGGCGCCGGTTTCATTGAACACCAGGTCGCTACCCAGATGCTCATAGAAGGTACGGAAGTGAGACAGGTGGTTATACAGCAGGTTGTAGAGCGGGTTGGCACGAAGCTCCGAGCGGTTGTTGTCCCACACATCCCGGACAATCACCCGACCAGCCTGAAACTCCCGGTAGACCGCGGCACTGTGAGCCGGCAGGATCTGCTCGAAGCTGGTCGCGCCCTGCTCGTTCAGGGTGCTCTCTGTATCCCGGGTTTCCACGAAATCAGGCATGGTCTGGCTCTTGTTCTGAATCAGTCGTATTGGTTTCAAGGCGTCGTTTGCGGTACACAAACTGTTCACAATCCGGCGCCTGTTCGAGGGTGCGGAAACGGTTAGTGGTTGTCACCTGCATACCCTCCGGCGGCGAATTGACCAGCCGGTTCAGGGCTGCCAGCAGGTCCGCAAAACGGTAGCCCGGGATGAAGCCATCCAGCCGGCCGTGAAGCTCCCGCACCAGATCCGCCGTGGGCCGCAATTCCAGGGTTTCCAGCCATTGATACAGTTGGTTGATGCGCTGAACATCTACCCGGCTTTCGCGGCCGCTTCCGGCGACTTCCTGCAGTACCGGCACTTCGGATTGGCGGCGCAGATCGCTCAGGCGCAGCTCCAGTTCGCTGAACAACAACTGGTAGTAGCTCGACGACTGGCCAAAGGCATAATGCTTGGGCCGCTGCTGTGCCCTCAGGCCCACCAGGAAGCCGGTGCTGCGGGCAAAATCGCCGCCTTCGAGCCATTTTCGGCGCAGGCTGAGGGTTTCGGTGTCGTCTTTGAGCGTACGCAGCTTGCCGTAGAAATGCTCCATGGCGTTGTACTGGGCCATACCCCGGCGTGTTTTGCGCAGGAAGTGTTCAACCTCCTGGGCCACCGCCTGAATGGGCTTGTACAGGGCATTCAGGCTGATAGAGGAACGGAACAGCTGGTCCGCCAGGCTATGGTCGTCGTGACCCTCCAGCAGGCGTACCATGGCTTCCAGGGTTTCAAACAGGTTGCTGCCGTCAGGCAGTCGGGTGTCCGGGTTCAGGAACACCAGCGTGGGTTTGATATGGCGTTCGTACAGGGTCACGATCTGCTCAAACAGATTCTGGCGGAACTCCAGGTACTTCTCCGGCGCCCGGCTGGCATCACCGGACAGGTCCGCCAGCTGGGCACTGATGGTCTGCATGCGCAACACGTTCTGGCGCAACAGGCCGATCAGTTGGCTGACCCGCTCGTTCAGATCGTCCCGCAGCTCGGTGTAATCCGGATCAGCATCACTGAAACTGCTGGTTTCCAGGCGATTGCGCACATCCCGAAGAGTCACCAGATGGCCGCGCAGGCGGGCGTCAGTAAGCTCCTGGTAGAGCGAGGCGTTACAGGCCCGCATCAGATTGATCAGTGCGTCCTGAAACACCAGCCGACGTTCGCCGTCGGCCTTAATGATGTCGATGATCAGCCCACTGCGAAACAGATTGTCGGTGTTCAGGGCCAGCCGCACCCGCTCCCGATCGGCCTTGCCCAGGCCTCGAGTGTAATCCATCACCTCGGCCACCAGGTCGCTTTCCCGGATGAACCGGGCTTCATTGCGGTCCATGCGCTCGATCATCCGGAACAGGATTTTCGGGTGCTCAAACAGCAACCGGGTGGTGTCCAGGGTGCTGAAGCGTTTACTCATCCACCGGCTCCAGCAGGCTGCTCTGGGTCTGGTCTGCCCAGTGGCTCAGCGGTTCACCACCAGTAAAACCTTCCGCTCCACCCCAGAACACCAGAGTGCGTTCTTTGCTGTAGGGTCGCGCGGTGCGCATCTGCCCCACTTCCAGGTGCCGGCCAATCAGATAGATAACCTCGGCGCTGGCACTGTGGGTAGCGGCAGAGAACAGGTTGAATCCCTGCTTGCGCAGCCGCTCCAGCAACGACGGCATCTGGCTGATATCCACGCTGGCCAGTTCGTCGAGCACCATGGGGAATGACAGCCGCACGCCCGGGTACAGCACCCGCTTGAGCAGGCGATAAACCAGCTCCAGGTTGATCAGCGCGGTAGTAGAGGTGGACTGGCCCTTCCTGTCCAGGTTGGCGGCATTCTCCTTGCGGGTGCGGTAGGAAATGCCGGTAATCACTTTATCCATGGTGAGGCGTTTGCTGCCGCCCTGCTCCCCGAAAAAGTCGGCTACAAACACCCTTAGGCGGTCGTAGAAAGCATCGGACTGAAGCTGATTGCCATACGGATCAATGTTGTTGGCTTCTTCCACCAGATTGCGGAATTTAGGATCGGTGTGAATATCCACGCGGATTTCCACCAGATCGTTGATGCGCACGCCGTCCAGCTCCCGGTTAAGCTGGGCCTCGAAACGTGCAATGTGCTCGTGGTTGGACTTCAAGGCCTGGCGGTAGCTGGCGACGGTTTCATTATGGATGCCAACCTGCTGCTCCAGCACACTCCAGCGCTCGGCCATGCCGGCGAATAGGTCTGAAAGGCTCTTGAAAGTGCTTCGGATAACAGACGATGCCGGGCTGTCTTTCTGCAATTCGCCTTCGGTATCTTCATGGATACCCAGGTACACAAACTGGCGCAGGTGGTCGAGGATATTGCGGCGGCGCTCTTCCAGGTCGTCCAGCTGGCTTTGCAGCTCGTCGAAGGCGGCAGCCGATACGCGCTCAATGTCCAGCGGCTGTTCCGCCTGCACGGCCTTCAGGTGCGGGAAGCGGTGCTCCACGGTGCCAACGCTCTTGCTCAGGGCCGCCAGCTCCCGCTCCCGTTCTTCAATGCGATCTTTCTCGGCTTTCGCTTTCGCGGCTTTCGCCTGAACCGCGTCCTGTTTTTCCTGCTCCAGCCGGGCCTGTTCGTTCAGTTTGGCAAGCTGTTCTTCGGCGGCCTGTTTTTCTTCGGTGGCGTCTTTCAGGGTGGTGGCTGCCGCAGGGTAGCGCTGCAGCGTTTCCAGGTCTTTCTCGATAGACCGGATTTCTTTCTCCGTGCGCTCGATCAGCTGAGGTCGGTCGTGTTCCTGATTGGCGGTGTCGGCCAGCTCTGAGCGTTCTTTCTCCAGACCATGAAGTTCACCTTCAATATGATGGCGTTGCTCGGCAAAGTTGGTGTGCCGGGCAGGCTGGCTCTGGTATTCAGTATCAAACCAGTCAAAGCCGCGATCGTTGGGCGCAAACAGGCGAGCGAAGGCTTCAATGGTGGCTTTGCTATCGGCATCCAGATCCTGGCCGGGGCTCGCCATCATCAGCCGGGGATCAACCGCCCGTAACGGCGCAGCGGTCGTTTCGTCCAGCTGGTTCTGCAGCTGCCACTGCTGTTTGCTTTCCCGGTCTTTCAGGGTTTCCAGCTTGCGCTCCAGATCCTGCTTTTTGCGCTGAATCTGCTCAAGTCGGATCTCGGCCTGGGCGGCGCTTTTCAGGGCAGCAAGGTGGCCTTTCTTGCTTTCCAGCTCTTCGGTCTGGATCTCTGCAATTTCCTGCAGGGTCATGTCGCCATACTGCGAGATCAGCAGCTCACCGTCTTTCTGGCTCTGTTCGGCCTGCTTGATACGCCGATCGGCGGAGCGAATCTCGCCCTTCAGGCCGCTGGCCTCCTGCTCCAGTTTTTTCAGGGTTTGCAACACGTGGCGCAGGGTGTCGTTCTGATCGTTAAAAGCCTCAAGCGCCACCCGGCGTTTGGCCGCAATATCGGCCAGGGCGTTGGTCACCCCGTCCCGGAAGGCGGCAAAGTCGTGCTGACTGCGTAGTAAGGTCTGATAGGCCTGGTAGTCGCGGTTCAGCTTCTCAAACCGGTGTCGCTCTTTCTCGATACGGTTGAGCTGGCTTTGCTGCTGCTTGAGCTGATCGTGGCGATTGAGGAAATCGTCGATGTTGAAGTCAAAGGCATCGTCAGCAAACTTCTTGTCCGCTTCGATAATGCTGGCCACGGCGTTGGCCATGGCCTGATCGTCCGCCTTCATCTCGAACAGCAGCAGGATCAGGGTGCGCAGTGATTGCACCCGGCGTTCGTCCGACTCGCCCAAGGGCAGCACGGAATAACGCACCGCGTCGGCGTTCATCAGCTCGCTGCTGTAAAGCATAGATTTGAGTTTGGCCGGGTCGTTGACCAGCCTGGTGTCTTTGGAGCGTTTCTTGAGCGCCTCCGACAGCCGGCTGAACGACAGCTCCGGCACCGCCTGGCCAATACCATCTTCATCGTCGCCGTTCCAGAACAAAGGTCGTAACTGGTCATAACTGACCGGAACAAAAGCCCGGCCGTAGCTGAGCTGGCTGGCATTGTCCCGATACAGGATCTGACAATGGGTGCCGGCCGGGTTCTCCGCTTCCATGATCAGGAAGCTGAACTGGCTGGGGAAATAGTGCTGGTAGCTTTCCTCGTTGGTGTAGAAACTGCCGGCGCTGGCGTTGCGGAAGGCAAATTTCTTGCGGCTGTTCTTGAAATTGTTCTCCGGCAACAGGAACAGGCGCAGGGAGTTCAGCAAGCTGGATTTGCCCAGGTTGCCCGGCCCAAGAATCAGGCCGTGGTTGTCCACTGGAATTTCCACGTAACAGAAGCCGGCGGAATCCACCAGCACCAGGCGGCGAATGCCGAAGGTGAACGTACTCGCGCTCGCCTGTGAATCACTCATCCAGAATCATCTCCTGTTCCATGAATTTACTGGTGGCCCGGAAGGCCTGCGCCAACGACACAAACCCCAGATCTTCCGCCAGCGACAGGGCTTTTGTAAACCTTTCGGTGGAGTCCGGGGTTTTGCGGAATCGGCTCAGCCAAGGTTGCCAGTCAGCCGGCTGCAGAAAGCAGGCCTTGTCGCCCAGTGCCGATCGCACCGATGAAAACATCTGCAGGCCGCCGGCATCGTAATCAAAGGCGCAGAGCACCTCATCGTAACCGGTCAGCCAGTTCAAATCCGCAGTACCGGTAATCCGATTGCCGCCACCGAGCACGACATCGCTGTTTGTGAGATCAACTGCCTGGCCCAGGCAGTCACCGGCAAAGGCCAGCATCTGTCGGTAGTAATAGAAATTTCGCTCATTCTCCACCACCAGCACCCGAGGCGCTGGCCGAAAACCGATATCCACCGCATCTCCGGTAATCACCACCGAATCCGGCCGGTTGCCTGTCAGGGCGTGATGATATACCAGCAGAAAACTCACATCGGTGCCGTGGCGGTGGGAATCGCCCTTCTTCGCCGCATCTACTCTGCTAACGGGCGAAGCGGCCTGTCGCTGTAACTCCGCAAACGCAGCTTCATCAAGAATGGTTACCTGCCAGCGATTGGCGCCAACCTTCTCCGTTGCGAACAGCTCCCGATGCCGCCGACGCTGGGAATCCGGCAGCTTCTTCAGAAAGGCCTCGTAGTTAATCGCCTGGCCCTGAAGGATTTTCTGGAGGTAGTTCTTCAATAGCTCACCTGTCCGCAGATTGTTATTATCGGTCTACCAAAATATGACACCTTATGAGCCACGGAGGGCCCATGCCAACCATCAGTGAATTCTTCGGCATTCTGATACGGATGTATTACGATGACCATAATCCTCCCCATTTTCACGCTTATTATGGGGAACACGAGGCCATCATTCTGATCGAAACGCTGGAGATTGTTGAGGGCAAACTGCCCAAAAGAGCCAAAGCGATGGTTATCGAATGGGCCTTTGAACACCGGCAGGACCTTATCGCAGACTGGCGCCTTGCCGAGCTGCACCAGCCACTGAAGAAGATAGAGCCATTGGAATGAACAGCATGCCCAGAGTCACCCATGTGGAAGCCAAGGCCGATTACGTACTGGCCGTCACCTTCGATGATGGTACTCACGGCGAGATCAGCCTTGCAGATCGTTTGTTTGGCCCGATGTTCGAGCCCCTGAAAGACCCGGCATTCTTTGCTCAAGCAAAGGTTGATGAGTTCGGAGCCATCTGCTGGCCCAACGAAGCAGACATTGCCCCGGATGCTCTCTACCGCAAAATCAAATCTGAACAAACTGGAACAGTATGTCGCTGAAGTACAAGATCGTACCCGTCACACCCTTTGAACAAAACTGCACCCTGCTCTGGTGTACCGAAACCCACAAAGCAGCGGTGGTCGACCCTGGCGGGGACCTGGATCGCATTCTGGCGGCAGCCGAGGACGAAGGCGTGATTCTGGAGAAGATCCTGCTCACCCACGCCCACATAGATCACGCCGGCGGCACGGCGGAGCTGGCCAAATCAGCGGAGCTGCCCATTGAAGGCCCACACAAGGACGACAACTTCTGGATTCAGGGCCTGGCCATGCAGGCACAGATGTTCGGGTTTCCGGCGCCGGAGGTGTTCACGCCCAATCGCTGGCTGGAAGACGGCGACACAGTCACCGTGGGCAATGAAACCCTGGAAGTGCTGCACACGCCGGGCCACACCCCTGGCCATGTGGTGTTTTTCCATCGAGGCTCAAAACTGGCCCAGGTGGGTGACGTGCTCTTCAATGGTTCCATTGGCCGCACGGATTTCCCAAAAGGCGATTACAACACCCTGATTCACTCTATCCGGGAAAAGCTGTTCCCGCTCGGGGATGACGTTAGCTTTATCTGTGGCCACGGCCCCATGTCTACGTTTGGCCAGGAACGCGCCACCAATCCGTTTGTGTCTGATCACCGGGGCTGAGTGCCCCAGTATATCGCCCATTTCAGCTCTGGGACAGGCGGAACTGCTCGATGGTTTTGCGCAGGGTTTCCGCCATGGCCAGCAGATTCCCCGCAATTCGCGCGGTCTCCTGGGCATCGCTGGAGGTCTGCTCGGCAGAGCGGCTGATTTCAATCACGTTCTGATTGATGGAGTCCGACACTTCGCTCTGCTCGTTAGCCGCACTCTCCATTTCCTCATTCAGCCCCGTGATTTCACGCACCGCTGCAGCAATGGTTTGCAGCTCGGTTTCCACTTTCAGAATTGAATCCACCTGATGCTGGGCAAGTTCCGAGGCATGGCGCATGGTACCGACACAATCCACCACCTCTTTTTTCAGCCCCTCAATGGTTTGGCGAATCTCCTCAGTGGACGCCTGAGTGCGCGAGGCAAGCGCCCGGACTTCGTCAGCGACCACGGCAAATCCCCGGCCCTGCTCACCAGCTCTGGCCGCTTCAATCGCCGCGTTCAGGGCCAGCAGGTTGGTCTGGTCGGCAATCTCGGAAATCAGCTCCAGCCGTGAGGCCATCTCCGTTGTCCGCTGATCCAGCTGCTCAATGCGCTGCGCACCGTTCTGGACTTCCGCATTCAGAGATTCAATACCCTGAACCGCATTTCGAGCCAGATGCTCTCCGGTTTCTGCCGACTTGGTGGTATCGGCCGATTTCCGTGCGGTAGTCACCGCGTTCTCACGAACCTGCACCGCGGAAGCGGCCATCTCGGTGGTGGCACTGGCCACCTGGTCGGTATTGTCTTTCTGGGCCAGCACTTCCTGCTCGGTGGTCTCTGCCTTACCGGCAATGGTGCGGGCCGCCGCTTCAACCTGTTCTGCGTTGTCCATCACGGTATGCATGCTGGCGCGGATCTTGGCGACCATCCGATTGAACGCACGAGAGACCGAACCAATCTCATCGTTTCGGGTTACCTCCAGCTCTATGGAGAGATCCGAATTGCGGGAGATTTCATCCATTCGGTCGTGTAGCCGACGTAAGCGGGAAAACACCAGGCGCCCCAACACTACGGTAGTCAGTATGAAAATAACCACAAAGATCAGAATCTGGATACCGCCACTCACCATCAACTGCTGCTGCAGGCGCGCGTCGCTCTCCGCCAAAGAATAGTCGACCCGAATAGCGCCAAGCACGTCCCCTTCCTGGGCCTGGTGACAGCCGAGGCAGTTCACGCCCTGATAGTTTTCGCTGGCAATAACCGGCTCGATCAACGTGTAGACACGACCCGCGTCGTTCTCCGAATAGTGCTCTACCCGTTCACCATCCAGCGCTTTCATGTCCAGCGGCTCACGGCGTTGTTCCGCAGCAT
Organism: Marinobacter sp. bablab_jr008; assembly: GCF_016464145.1. NCBI lineage: Bacteria > Pseudomonadati > Pseudomonadota > Gammaproteobacteria > Pseudomonadales > Marinobacteraceae > Marinobacter > Marinobacter sp. bablab_jr008. The sequence goes on along the minus strand of NZ_JACDWW010000050.1, from coordinate 43,181 downwards.
TCCCAGCACCGTACATGGCATTCAGCTGATCGCTGCGGATCACCCGAACATCCAGTACGTCCTCGGGAGCCATCACCTTCTCGCGCAGAACATCACGGTTATTAATGGTACCCGTCACCATCATGGTGTTCAGGCCATCGAAAAAGGACTTTGCCAGACCATCCACGTGTTTGTGACTGTACTCTTCGAGGTGGGCTCGCTGGGACTGCGCGCTGTAAACAACCGTAAACACGAGAATGACGGTGAAAGCCGCAGCCAGTGCTGCCAATAACAAGAAACGGATTGAGTATTGTTTTTTCATGTGACCCCGACAACGGAAGATGATCTGGACATCCAAGAGTAATGACGGCGAATTGGCGCATAACTTTACAGATATGCATCAATTTTTTTATGACGCAGATCATCCGGACGCGCCCGCTATGTCATTCCTTGCAATGTTTTACATTCGTCCCGGCACACTCAAACCAGAAGGCAAGGCAGATTGGCCCGAAACCTGCAAAGCCTGATGCATCACGGACTAATTCCGTGATATCCGGCAGAGATTTTCCGTTCAGGGGAGGCAACCATGTCATTGCTGACATCACTGTTACAGGCCAGCACGCGCTTTCAGCAAGCCATGGACAACCGTGCGCCGCGCACTGACGTACCCGCCGGTAAAAGCAATGAAGGCGCCGCCACAGGCGAGCCCCAGAGCAGCACCGACGACCGCTTCACACCGTCCCAATGGCAGGATCGCAACCCCGCCAGTCAGAAAACCCGGCAATTGCCACTGACCCAGTACAAGCAGACGGTTGCCCAGGACCTGTCCTACGTTCGTGAAACCTTGCGGCACAAACTTGCCGAATACAACGTACACCCGGCAACCGCGCTGAGCGTGAGCAAAACCGAGCAAGGCAGCATTCAGCTGGACGGCAAAATTCCCGACCAGGTGCGGGAGAGGATACAACAGGATCTCAACAACAACCGGGGATTTGGTGAGGCGTTAAGCCGCTTGAGCGTGACCGAACCCACCCTGCACTTCATGGATAATGCGCTCAAGCTCAATCAGGCTTATGGCGTGAACAATTCCCTGCTGGATTCACTGCTCAGCGAAAACCAGCAGTTCAATGGACTGCAAGATGTCATCCACCGTTATGACAGCCTTCGCCGCACCGCCACACCCGCCGAGACGGGTATCACAGAGCAGCAACGCTACGCCTTCAGCCTCAATACCCGGGCCTGAAGCCCGGGGGGATAACGGCTAATCAGATCAAACCTGAAACGGGGCCGGATCACCCTTGCCCACCCGCGTAACTTCAGGCACATCACCGGTAAAGTTGACCACCGTGGTAGCCTCCATACCGCAGAAGCCGCCATCAATAATCAGATCAAGCTCATGCCCGAGGGTCTCGCGAATATCGTAAGGATCGGTCAAAGGTTCGGTTTCACCCGGCAGAATCAGGGTGCTGCTCATAATCGGCTCACCCAGCTCACCCAGCAATTCCCGAACAATCTCGTTGTCCGGAACCCGGATGCCGATAGACCGCCGTTTGGGATGCAGCAACCGGCGAGGCACCTCGCTGGTCGCGTCCAGAATGAAGGTGTAGGGGCCCGGCGTGAAATTCTTCAGTAACCGGTACTGGGTATTGTCTACCTTGGCATAAACCCCGATGTCTGACAGGTCACGACACACCAGGGTGAAGTTGTGCTTGTCGTCCAGGCGCCGAATCCGCTTGATACGGTCTGCCGCCTGCTTGTCGCCAAGGTGACAGCCCAGTGCGTAGCCTGAATCTGTGGGATAGACAATCACCCCACCCTTGCGCAAAATCTCCACCGCCTGCTTGATCAGACGCTTTTGCGGTGTTTCCGGGTGAATCTGAAAAAACTGGCTCATCCATTAGCTCCTTGTTGAAGCTTCTTGTCCATTGCTGCATCACCTTTCGACCCGCCCATACAGTTGGGCGAAACCGGAGACGCCTGACCACTGGCCGTCCACTCTTCCGGCGTATACAGATGCAATGCCAGAGCATGCACCGGCCCCGCCAGTTCATCCGCCAGAACCTTGTAAATTGCCTGGTGGCGCCGCACCTTCATCTGCCCTTCAAAATCCGCTGATACCAGCGTTACCTTGAAATGAGTTTCAGAGTTGGGTGGCACCGAATGCATATGGCTTTCGTTCTCCACAGAAATCACGCTGGCGTTAAAGCCCGCGACCAGCTTTTCCTCTATGCTTTTCTGTACTTTCATAAAACACCTACTCCGGACTTTAAGCATCAATGTCCCGACCTGCTGTGTAAACAGTCTACTACAGTACGCCTCGGAACCCCGAAGCCCTTGACACAAAAGCGCCAAAGCGACACATTCCCCTGCCAGCAACCAACCCCCAGTTACCCATGCACCTGTACATCGCCGAAAAGCCAAGCCTGGCCCGAGCCATTGCCGCAGCACTTCCCGGCCCCCACGAGAAAGGCCAGGGCTGGATACGCTGCGGTAAAGGACCGGATGCTGCCACGGTAAGCTGGTGTATAGGCCACCTGCTGGAGCCCGCCGAGCCGGCCCGCTATAACCCGGCCTGGAAAAAATGGCGCATTGAAGACCTGCCCATGTTCCCCGAACCCTGGCAACTGGTGCCCAAAGACAGCGTGCGCCTGCAATTCAAAGTGCTCGAAGCCCTGGTTCGCAAGGCCGATCTCATTACCCACGCCGGTGATCCCGACCGTGAAGGCCAGCTACTGGTCGACGAAGTCCTGCGCTATCTCGGCACCAAGGCACCGGTAAAACGGATACTGATCAACGACCTTACCCCCAAGGCGGTAGCCCGCGCCATACAGAACCCCCGAGACAACCGGGAGTTCCGCCCACTGTCCCATTCTGCGCTGGCGAGACAGCGGGCCGACTGGCTCTATGGCATCAATCTCACCCGATTCTATACCCTCAGCTATCAAACCCGGGGCGAACAGGGCGTCTTCTCCGTGGGTCGGGTGCAAACTCCGGTGTTGGGCCTGGTGGTGGATCGAGACAACACCATCGAGCACTTCCAGCCCAGGCCCTGGTACCGGGTCGAAGCCACCTTCCAGGCCAGCGAGCCGGAGGCCGACCAGCGACCGTTCATTGCTCGCTGGTTACCCGGTGACGAATTTCAGGATCATCTGGATGAAGAAAACCGGTTGCTGGACAAGTCGGTAGCCGAGCAGATTGTCTCCGCCATCAGCGGCCGACCCGGCAGAATTGATGAAGCCCGGTTTCGCGATCGCCCGGAACCGCCGCCGTTACCTCTGTCGCTGTCTGCACTCCAGATAGAGGCTGGACGACTATACCGGATGGGCGCGAAAGACGTGCTCGACACCGCCCAAAACCTGTACGAACGCCATCAACTGATTACCTACCCAAGGTCAGACAGCCGCTACCTGCCAGAGGAGCATTTCAGCCAACGGGAGGCGGTGATTCGTGCCATCGCCCGTGTCGCCCCGGATTTGTCCGGATTCTGCGAGAAAACCGGGACAGAACGCCGCTCTGCCGCCTGGAATGACAAAAAAGTGGATGCCCACCACGCAATCATTCCCACAGTGCGGCCCGCACCAAACGGCAAGCTGTCTTCGGCCGAACAGAAAATCTACGATCTGATCAGTCGATTCTATCTGATGCAGTTTGCACCTGACGCCGTGCACCGGGAGGGCCGGCTGACGGTCGCGATTCAGGACTATCGCTTTCGCGCCACCGAGACAGCCGTGATCGAGCCAGGCTGGAAAACGCTGGAAATCCGCAAGCGGGAACCCGGGCAAGAGCCAGAAAAAGCTCCGTTGCCAAGACTGGAAAAAAACGAGCCGGTCCTTTGCACTGACCCCCAGACTAACGAGCGCAAAACCCAGCCGCCACAACACTTCACCGATGCCACGCTGCTATCGGCCATGACCAATATCGCCCGTTTTGTCGCCGACAACGAGCTGAGAAAAACGCTGCGGGAAACCGATGGCCTTGGCACCGAAGCGACTCGTGCAGCCATTATCGATACGCTGTTCCGGCGCGATTACCTGTTCCGGGAAAAACGCTTCATCCGCGCCACCGACAAGGGGAAATCCCTGATCGCGGCGCTACCGGAATCGATTCGTACGCCGGATCGCACCGCTGTCTGGGAGGCCACTCTCGAGGGCGTTCGCCGTGGCGAAGAGGACCCAAGAGCATTTCTGGAATCCCTCAAAGATGAAATCCGCGGATTCATGGCGCAAGCGCCCGCTGCGGGTTTGGCGAATGCAGAGACGTCCGGCACCGCCATTCACTGCCCGAAATGTCGGGCACCGATGGTTGAACGGGAGGGCAAGTTCGGTGCGTTTTTTGCGTGCACCCGATACCCCGCCTGCAAGGGCACCCGCCCCCTGGAAGACTATCAACCCGAGGACGGAACCAGCCAGAAACCGGTACCCTGCCCCCACTGTTTCTCGCCCCTGGTGCGGCGCAAAAGCAAAAAAGGCTGGTTCTGGGGCTGCAGCAATTTCCCCGGCTGCCGACAAACAGTTGATGATCACAACGGCCGGCCAGCGGTGGACTTACGGAATTCTACATAACGATACTGAACGGGAACTCATTTTTTGGGATAATCCCCGACACTGCAGGGTCTGACCAAGGGCTCTGCGCTACGGTATATAAACCAGGCAACACGATCGAGGGCCCGGCTTAATGCGCATTGCTCTGCTGGAAGACGAACACGAACAGGCGCAGCACATCCAGTCCATCCTTTCAGAGAAAGGACATCACTGTGACAGCTTTCCGACCGGCCAATCGTTTCTCGGTGCCGTTTTGCACCGCAGTTATGATCTGATTATTCTGGACTGGCAGATTCCGGACATGACCGGCATCGAGGTACTGGAGAACATCCGGGCACAGCTTAACTGGCCCGTACCCGCCATTTTCCTGACCCAGCGTGACAGTGAAACCGACATCGTTCGCGCCCTGGATGCCGGCGCCGACGACTATATCGCCAAACCGGCACGGGCGGCTGAACTGGTCGCCCGCATCAATGCACTGGCCCGGCGCAGCAATCCGGAAAGTGAAAAGGAAGTGCTGGTCTACGGGCCCTTTGAGATCAATACCAACCAGCGCATTATCCTCCTGCATGGCGAGCCACTCACGCTCACCGACAAGGACTTCGATCTGACGCTGTTCCTGTTCCAGAACCAGGGCCGCCTGCTCACCCGGGAGATGCTGCTGGAGCGGGTGTGGGGATTGACCAGGGACATCAATACCCGCACGGTGGATACGCATATGAGCCGCCTTCGCAGAAGGCTCGGGCTCAACCCTGAAAACGGATTTCGCATCAAGACCATCTACCAGCGAGGCTATCGGCTCGAAGCCATCAAGCCCGGTGACGCAAACGAAATTCGGAACGATGACACTGCAAATGCCTGACGCTCTGAGCAAGCAACTGAAAACCCTGGCCTTCCTTGCACTGGCGTTCATGGTACCAGCGACCACTGTCGCGGAGCTGTCAATCGCACGGGGTTCTGCGGTATCCGGCAGCCAACAACGGGACAATGCCCCGGAGTGGGTTTATACCTTACGCCAGGGTGATACGGTTGCGAGCATAACCCAGACGCTGCTTTCCCAGCAGACCACACAGCAACAACTGCTGGAGCATAATGGCCTGGCCAGCAACGCCAAACTCGGCGCCGGGGATACCCTGCGCATTCCCGTAAACTGGCTGAAACGTCAGCCCGAACCGGCCCGGGTGATTGCGGTCACCGGCAACGTGCAACAGATCTCCGGAATGGATGGGCGAAAACTCCCTCTGTCCGAAGATTCGATTGTCCGGGTTGGCGACGAAATTCTCTCCGGTGCCGGATCGGCAACCATTGAACTGGCCGACGGCTCGGAACTCCGGATCTCCCCGAACTCCCGCCTCATGTTCAATCGCCTGACCCAGTTTGGCAAATCGGGCATGGTCGACACCCGGCTTCGCCTGCAACGGGGCGAGGTTCACACCCGTGTTCGCCCGGTCATTGAGGGCGGAGCCCGCTTCGAAATCGAAACACCATCCGCTGTCGCCGCGGTCCGGGGTACGGTATTTGCCATTCAAGCCACCACCAACGGCAGCAGCGTGCAGGTTACCGAAGGTGTGGTGGACTTCGGCCAGCCAGGCAACACCCGCCGCATTCCAGCCGGCTATGGCGCGAGTGTTTCCACCGCCAACGGAGGCGCCCTGAAGATTCGGCAACTTCCGCCAGCGCCAACCATGAATCCCTTGCCATCGGTGCTTACTCAGCTTCCGGCCGAACTGTCCTGGCAGGCAGGCGGTTACCCGGCCTACCGGCTGGACATTTTTGACCAGGCATCAGGCACCTGGGTACAGAGTCGTGATGTGTCTGGCACCCGTTTCGACATCGCCCAACTTGACAATGGCCGCTACGAAATCCAGCTCGCCGCGATTGATCAGCGCGGTATTGCCGGAATGCCCGGTACCGCGGAACTTGAGGTAGACCTTCAGGCAAAAAAGCCGGACCTCACCGCACCGGCTGATGGCGAGAGCGTGAACGACGACATGCCGGAATTCCGCTGGCAGCTTAATGGCGCCAACGAAGTTGCCCGGGTGGAGATCGCCGAGGATGACAGTTTCCGGCAGTTGGTGACAACCAGCGAGTGGGCGCCGGAAAGCCAGGCGCTTCCTTCGCGCCCCCTGAGCCCCGGCCAGTATTACTGGCGCGTGGTTACGGAGGCAGGAGGCAGCTCTGTTGCCACCTCCGAGCCGCGCAAGATCGTTGTTAACGGCACTCTGCCGCCAGTTCGGATTATCAGCGTGAACTATCTGGACAGCCAGGTTCGGGTGTTCTGGGAAAACATCGACACCGCCACGGATTACCGTCTGCAACTGGCTGAAGAGCCGGCGTTTCGCAATATCATCAAGGAAGCCGATATCGCCGATACCACTGCGGCCTTGCGCCTGATTCCCGGAAGAAGGTATTTTGTCCGCGTCAAAGCGCTTTCTGACGGCCCTCTTGCCAGTCGCTGGGGCCCGGGCAGGGAGCTGTATCTCGACTAACCTTCTACGACAAAAAGGCCGATGCGAAGGGACTGGTTACCGATAACAACAACACCGTGGTCCTTGGGCCTGCTACTCGTCACCACCCTGCTACTGATTCAGGCAACGGAGCTGCCGAGTCGAATCAATGACTGGATGTATGACAGGGCGATCACAACCTGGCCAGCGCCCATGGATGATTCGGTGGCCATCATTGCCATTGATGAGTTCAGCCTGGAACAGGTTGGCCGATGGCCCTGGGACCGAAGTCTTCATGCCTCGCTGATCGACACCTTGCGGCAAGCCGGCGCAGAAACCATTGTGCTCGACATCCTGTTTCCGGAAGCCGGGCCGGGCGATGAGGAACTGGCTAGCGCCATGGCCCGCCATGGCAACGTTGTTCTGCCAGCCTATCTTACCGCTCCAACCCGGGAGCGGCTGATCAGTGAACAACTCCCCACACCCAGCCTGGCAGGTGTCGCAGGGGCGATCGGGCATGCCCATATCGAGCTGGACACTGATGGCGTCGCCCGCGGGCTCTATCTGTACAACGGCCTTGCCGGCCGGTTATGGCCGACCCTGTCACTCGCCGCTCACTTGCCAATGTCGAATCAGATGCAGGCGCAATTGCCGAACTACATCAACGTCCGGGAGGATTATCGGCTGGTGCCCCTGGCAGGCGGGGCCGGCACCTTACCCACCTACTCCTACGCGAGCGTGCTGAGCCACCCGCCCTCACCGCAGGAGTTTGCCGGCAAAACCGTCCTGGTCGGCGCTACCGCTGCGGGGTTTGGCGACATACTGCCCACGCCGTTTTCCGGTCTGAGCCGGCCGATGTCCGGGGTGGAATTCCATGCCAATGTCTATTCCGCGAGCAAGCAGAATATACTGATCGTGCCGGCGGAGCCCTGGGCAGCACCCGCACTGAACCTGCTCGTACTGTTGTTGCTAGCTCTGCTTTTGCCTCGCCTGCGCCCTGCTGCCACCTTGCTGGCATGTGCGACCATTGCCGCAGGGCTGGTAGCCGGTTACGTGTTGCTGCTGATAGGGGCCCGGGTTCAGCTGTCAGTAGCGAACGCCCTGATTCTGCCGATGGCCGCGATGCCCATTGCCAGCGCACTCCGGCTTGCCATGACCAATCGCTTTCTCAACCGGCAACTGGACGAGATGACCAGAACGCCTCGGCTATCCCTGCCTGAACCTTCGAACCGGCATCCTCACCAGCTGCTGATGCACTTGCGTGCGCTGTTCCACCCACCCGGATGGCTGCTGGCAGCAGAGGATGACCTGTTGGAAGTACAGGAAATGACCCTTGCCCAGGCCCCACCCACCGAAACGCCAGGACGGTGGGAACACCAGCAGAACCAAAGCTGGATAACGCTGATTCGTGGCGGCACCAGCTACCTGCTCGGCCTGACACTGCCGAACGACCTCAGTCGGGAGGTCATCCAGCGCTATCTGAACCAGCTGGAGCTGGAGCCCCATGCAGACAGTGAACGCCAGAAGGGGCCCCGGGAAAACATTTCGGCCCGGATCGAGAAAGTGCGCATTGCCACCCAGAAGCTAGCAGAAATGCAGGCGTTTATTCGCCACAGCTTCGAGCACATGCCGGATGGCATCATCGTGACCGATGAATTAGGCGTTATACGGTTTACTAACCGTCACATTGAAGACTGGTTTTGCGAGCCTATGCCAAGTCTCAGCGGCATGCCTCTGGCCACCCTCCTTGATGGCCACGACCCCCGGGACTTGCCGCCCTGGTTCGAAACCATTTCAGAGGCGCTGACACTGAGACAAAGCCGAACCGTAGACCTGACATTGAACGGTAAAGACTTTCTCATCCACCTGGCACCTTTTGCCCCGCAAAACAGTCGCCAGTTTGGCATTATTGCCAACATCTCAGACATCTCCGAACTCCGGGAGCAGCAACGGCAGCATCGTGAGGCGATCGACTTCATCTCACACGATGTTCGCTCACCTCTGGTCTCTCAACTGGCCCTGATTGAACAACTGAAACGGGATCCCAGCCATATTGACGCCAACCAACTCGACCAGTTGGGGCGGCTGGCGCGGCGTAGCTATCATCTGGCCGAAGAGTTTGTGCAGCTGGCTCGCGCCGAGCAACTGACCGAAACCCGGTTCTACGAATGCGAATTTCTGGCGATTGTTGAGAACGCTCGGGACAGTGTGTGCGAGCAGGCCCAGGAAAAAGGCATTTCGATCGTGCTGAACGGTACCGAAGACCTGTGGCTGAAAGGCAACGCCGAACTTCTGGAACGGGCCGTCATCAATCTTTTGACCAACGCCGTGCAATACAGCCCCCCGGACTCCGCAGTCAGCGTTCACGTCTATCAGGCAGCGCATCTGGCCTGTCTGGCCATATCGGACGAGGGCTATGGCATTGATCCGGAGGAGCTGCCCTTACTGTTCGACCGCTATCATCGACAGAAGCGCAGCGAGATAGCCGGAGCGCATGGGACCGGCCTGGGGCTTTCATTCGTTAAAACGGTGGTGGAAAAACACCGAGGCGAGATCAGCGTAGACTCACGGCCGGGCGAAGGCACCACTTTCACCCTGAAGCTACCAATCGCAGACCCGATGTTCTGAACCGGCATGCCTGCTCAGGACTGGATGGTCTTGCTGACCGGCTCAGAAGGCTCACTCAGAAGACCGGCAGTGTCCTGAACCTGAATCGTGAAATACCAGGTACCAGCGTCAAGGTTATCGACCACATAGGACATCTCTGCCTCACCACTGGCGCCATCTACGGTGATCTCTCTGGACAGATCATCAGCATCCTGCCCGTAACGAATCACGTATCTGTCCAGCTCTCCCATCGCGATCGACTCACCGTTTACACGAGTCATAGGCGCAGACCAGCTCAATACAGCAGAGCGCTCTGCAACCGGCTGAGCACTGCCAACACTACTTCCGGTATCGGTTAGGCTGCCAGATTGAGTGGCGGATTCACTACCGCCGGAACCACCGCCGCCGCAACCCGCGAGCACCATCCCTACCAACAACGCGGCAATCCATGCCTTTGACATATAAATGACGCGTTTCAAGGTTATTCACCACCATATTTCCGTCGATTTTGTGAAATTCTATAAAATCGGCGCGAATGATGATGCGATAAACGTCATTTTTAAAGATAAAAAATCGTCATTTTCCCGTCACCATAATGCAAGACGGAAATCGGAATTAATTGAGGGGACACCCGGTACATCGCAGAGAAGCGGAAACAAAAAAGGCAGACCAGTAAAACTGGCCTGCCTTGCAAGAAACAGGGTCAGAATAAAACACTGGCCCCGGAAATGAGAAAAGCCAGCAAAAGCTGGCTTTTCTGGATTGGTAGCGGGGGCTGGATTCGAACCAACGACCTTCGGGTTATGAGCCCGACGAGCTACCAGACTGCTCCACCCCGCATCAAACTGTTTGTTAACCGGGCCACCCCTGTCAACGTGGCGCGTATACTACCGCCGGCCCCGCACCCTGTCAATCGATATTTTCAAATAAATCGGCAGGATAGTTCAACTCCTGAACAGGCGCGGACGAACCTCCATAAACCCCGACGGCATCCAGCGCCATCTTTACCGGCCGAAAGGATCGGCGATGCTCCGGGGTCACCCCAAGGCGATTGAGCGCCTCGAGATGCACAGGCGTGGGGTACCCTTTGTGCTGGGCGAGCCCAAAACCCGGAAACCGGACATCCAGCGCCTCCATCTCGCGATCTCGCGTCACCTTTGCCAGGATGGAGGCAGCACTGATCGCCTCAACCCGACTATCACCTTTGATCACGGGCTCGGATGGCCAGCGCCACTTCGGGCAACGGTTCCCGTCCACAAGAACGTACTCCGGGGCTATCGAGAGCCCCTCAACGGCACGCTTCATGGCCAGCATTGTCGCCTGGTAAATGTTCAGCTCGTCGATTTCACTGGCCTCGCATCGGCCCAGGCTCCAGGCAGCCGCGTTTTCCAGAATATCGTCATATAATCGCAGGCGTTTCTTTTCGGTAAGCTTTTTGGAATCCGCCAGCCCGGGGATAGGCCGCACTGGATCAAGAATCACAGCGGCCGTCACAACCGCCCCGATGAGCGGGCCACGCCCCACTTCGTCCACACCCGCCAATAGCGAGCCGCGATAGGAACACTGAAAAGGAGGAAGTGCCTTGGCCACCATCAGCTTCGAGACTCCAGCAGCTCAGACACCGCTGCCGCCGCACGTTCGTCAGCGCCCTGGCGCAGCACCTGGTGCAACTCCAGAAACGCCTGGTGCAGCCTGTCGCGTTCCTGTTCGTTTTCCAGCCTTTCCAGAACCGCCGCCCCCAACTTCTCCGGCGTTGCGTCGTCCTGTAACAACTCGGGCACCAGCTGCTCCTGGGCCAACAAATTAGGAAGCGCCACCCAGGGAACCTTGACCAACCTGGACAATATCTTGTAACTGAAATCGCTGAGCCGGTAACCTACCACCATCGGTTTTTTCAGTAACATAGCCTCCAGCGTCGCGGTACCCGACGCCAGCAGCACCACATCGCTGGCGGCCATCACCTCCCTCGAGCGACCACGAACCAGCGTGACAGGCAAGCTCACCTCCAGGGATTCAACCAGATCACGCACCTGCCGTTCACGATCCCGATTGACGCAAGGAATAACCAGCTGGAGATCGGGGCGGCGAGCCTGGAGCCAACGGGAAGCTTCCAGAAACAGAGTACCCAGGCGCTCAACTTCACCACCTCGACTACCCGGTAACACCGCCAGCACAGGTTTATCGACCTCCAGACCAAGACTTTTCCGCGCCGCCAGAGTATCCGGTTCCAGCTCTATCCTGTCGGCCAGAGGGTGCCCCACAAAAGACACCGGCACATGATGCTCCTCATAAAAACGGGCTTCAAAGGGAAACAGGGTCAACATAAGGTCGACAGACTTGGCAATCTTGAAGATACGCTTCTGGCGCCAGGCCCAAACTGAAGGGCTTACGTAGTGTACCGACGGGATGCCCGCTTCCCGGCATCGACGCTCGATGGCCAGTGTGAAGTCCGGCGAATCGATACCGACCACAACATCCGGGGGGGTAGTAAACAGATAATCCAGCAGACGGGCACGGATACTGAACAGCTCGCGGATTCGCCCGAGCACTTCCACCAGGCCCATCACGGAAAGCCGTTCCATTGGCACCAGCGAGTGAAAGCCTTCAGCGATCATTTCATCGCCGCCGATGCCGACAAAACGAGCCTTCGGGTAACGCTTTCTTAGCGCACGAATCAGGCCGGCACCGAGAATATCTCCCGATGCCTCGCCCGCAATAATGGCTATGGTTCGTCCTGAGAACGTGGCCGAGTTGGCCTGTCGATGTGTCACCAGCGGCCTCCGGCTGGCTTAACGAATGATGCCGCGATCCGCTCCCTTGAGCGAGTCAATCAGCGGGAGTACCTCTGGGACATCGGCAAAGTTGCGCTCCAGCTCTTCGATGGCCTGCTCGGTCGTCAGGCCCTGGCGATAAACCACTTTGTAGGCCCTGCGAAGACTAAGGAGCGTATCCTTGGCAAAACCACGTCGCTTCAGCCCTTCCACATTCATGCCATGAGGCTGGGCAGACTGGCCGCTGGCCATAACATAGGCAGGAATATCCTTGAGTACGATACTGCCCCCGGCAGCCATGCTGTGGGGCCCGATATGACAGAACTGATGAACCATGGTACCGCCACCGAGAATGGCATGATCACCCACGGACACATGCCCTGCCAGGGTGGCACAGTTGGCCAGAATGGTATGATTTCCGACAATACAGTCATGGGCCACGTGCACATAAGCCATCAGCAAGTTGCCATTACCGATCCGGGTCTCACCCCGGTCCTGAATGGTGCCACGATGGATCGTACAGTTCTCGCGGATAACATTGTCATCACCAATGACCAACGTGGTCAGCTCACCAGCGTATTTCTTGTCCTGGCATTCTTCGCCGATACTGGAGAACTGGAAAATTCGGTTGTTGCGGCCGATCACTGTCGGCCCCTTGATAACCACGTGAGAGAGAATCTCGGTACCTTCACCAATCTCCACCCCCGGACCGATATAACTCCAGGGGCCAACCGTCACGTTATCCGCCAGTTTGGCTGACGGGTCCACAATCGCTTGAGGATGGACACCCGACCAGTCATTTGTCGCCATCAAACTTCTCTCTCAGCGGTAAGTATTTCTGCCACGCATACCACCTCGCCATCAACGAGTGCACGGCAATCAAACTTCCAGATACCGCGCTTGCCAGAGATGAACTCAGACTCCATATCCAAGCGATCACCCGGTAAAACGGGGCGCTTGAAACGCGCTTTACTGGACCCAGCCAAATATTGTACCACGCCATCCGACGGTTTCCGTTCCACAGTCACAAAACCAAGAATTCCTGACAGTTGCGCCATGGCTTCAATGATCAGGACGCCCGGCATGATCGGATTGTCCGGAAAATGACCGGTAAAAAAGGGCTCGTTGAACGATACATTCTTGTACCCCTTGATCGACTTCCCTTTTTCGACCTCAGTCACCCGATCCACCAGCAAGAAGGGGTAACGGTGCGGCAGGTACTCCAGAATTTCATCGATGTGCATCATCTTGATCGGCCTCAGCCCTCTAATTTCTTTTCCAGTTCTTTAATCCGTCGCGCCAGAGCATCCAGCTGGCGAAAGCGGACGGCATTTTTTCGCCATTGGCGATTGGTATCCGCACTAGTGCCGGAAGAATACACCCCCGATTCCCGGATATCACCGGTCACCAGGGTCATACCCGTAAGGTGAACCTGATCGGCTATTTCGAGGTGACCAGCCACGCCAGAGGCGCCACCAAACACGCAGTGATTGCCAATTCGGGTGCTACCTGCGATACCAACCTTGGCCGCCATCGCGCTGTGATCACCAATCTGCACGTTGTGAGCAATCTGAATCAGGTTGTCCAGCTTTACGCCGTTGCCTATCGTGGTGTCGTCCAGAGCGCCACGATCAATGGTGGTATTGGCGCCAACCTCCACGTCGTCGCCCAGCACCACGGCACCGAGCTGCGCGATGCGATGCCAGACACCCTTTTCATTGGCAAACCCGAAGCCGTCGGAACCAATCACCGCGCCACTGAGAATATGACAGCGCTTACCAACCACCACATCATGAGCAAGCGTGACCCGGGGCCGAAGCACACTGTCGTCTCCAATACATGCTCTTGCACCAATAAAACCACCAGCGTCGACAGCCACCCGCTCACCAATACGAACCCCGGCCTCAATCACAACGTGCGGGCCTATGGAAGCAGATTCAGGAATACTGGCAGACTCATCAACCACGGCTGTTGGATGAATGCCTGGGGAAGCCTTGGGAGCCGGATCAAACCAATGACTGAGGTGAGCATAGCCCAGGTAGGGGTTGTCCAGTAACAGGACATTGGTCGGAACTTCATCCGCCGCAGCCGCAGACACAATCACCGCTGACGCCCGGGTATCTTTCAGGTATTTGGCGTAGGAGGGATTTGCCAGAAAACTGATCTGGCCCGGGACGGCTGCCTGCAAGGTGGCAAGCCCGGTAATAAGGATATCGGGGTCTCCCCGGAGGCTCGCTCCCAATGCCTCGGCAATCTCCTGCAGCCGATAGGACTTCTGTGTCATCGTTTTCTCCAAACACAGGGGCCGGGGAGCCCCTTTCTACATCACTGGTTCAGTTTTTCGAGCAGCTGTGTGGTGAGGTTCATCTCCGGCTTGACGTAAACCACCGCTTCGCTGGGCAGAATCAGATCAAGGTCATTTTCCTCCAGAAGCTCCTTCACAGCCGCGTCTACCTCTGGCCGTGCGCCTTCCAGAAACTGCTGCTTGCGCTGGTTAACGGTTGCGTCGAGACGCTGTTTCAGGAAATTGAATTCCTTTACCTTTTCCTGAAACTCGGCGGCCAGCTGATTACGCTCGCTCTCGTTCATCATGGCGCCGTCCTTCTCCAGCCGATCCTTCAACTTGCGAGCGGCTTCCTGAGCTTCACGCACCTGGGCTTCGTCGCCGGCAAAATCCTGCTGCAGCTTTTCGCTGAATGCCTGGGCATCATTGGAGGAAAACAGAGCCTGGCGCAGATCTACCACACCAATACGGGTCTCCGCCGCTACCTGGGCCGATAAGGCCATGAGAGCGACTGCAAGGATAGTCATCAAACGGGTCATCAATCTTCTCCTTTGTTTCATTCTTTCTTTTTTTATAGCCCGGTCAGAACGTCTGCCCCAGTGAGAACTGGAAGACCTGGGTGTCGTCACCGGATTTATCATTCAGCGGCTTGGCCAGACTGAAAGCCAGCGGGCCTACCGCAGTGATCCACTGGAAACTGACACCAGCCGAAGTCCGCACCTCGCCTAACTCGGGATCAAAACCTCTCTCGGTATCAAACACCTGTCCGGCATCGACAAAGAAAGACGTGCGCATTGAGCGAGAGTCTCCCGCAAAGGGCGTCGGGAAGATCAGCTCCAACCCACCTTCTGTCAGAACGTTACCACCGAACGGATCGGGATCCGAGAAATCGCCTGCCGCACGCTCCGCCTTGTTACCCAGAGAGTTTGCTTCATATCCCCTTACAGAGCCATAGCCCCCGGAATAGAAATGCTCGAAGAACGGCATCTGACTGCGGTCACCGTAGCCGTCTCCATAGCCAATCTCAGTTCGCGCCCGTAAAACCCAGTTGGCAGAATCCGTCAGCGGGAAATAGAAATCCGTCCTGTGGGTCGCTTTATAGAAGGTCAGGTCACTGCCTGGTACAGCGACATCCAGTGACAGGGAATGACTGTAGCCGTTGGTTGGCAGTACCCCGCGGTTGAGTGTGCTGCGTCGCCAACTGCCAAAGAGGAAGTAGTTGGTAAACGAATCACCTTCATCAACGATGAAGTCTCTTACTTCCTGGGCAGAGAATACTCCGGGCTTGATCTTCGACTGAGTAACGCCAGCACCGAAATTCAAACGAGTGATGGAGTCTGTCGGGTACCCGAACGTTAACCGGCCCCCGTACTCATCCAGCAGGTAGGAGGAAATATCCTCTTCCTCGTAATCGGTTTCACGGGCAAACAAACTGAAGCCCCGGCTTACGCCATCCACCGTGTAGTACGGATCCAGATAAGACACATTGGCGCTTTTCACCGAATCGCTGACGTTCACACCAAACGAGACGCGCTTGCCAGTACCGAAGAAATTGTTCTCCGAGACCGAGGCACCCAGGATTACGCCGGAATTTTGCGAGAAGCCCACCGACGCGGACAAGCTGCCCGTTGGTTGCTCCTGCACGCTGTAGTTCACATCAACCAGATCGTCGGTGCCGGGTACCGGAACCGTTTCGACATCGACCGTCTGGAAAAACCCAAGGCGCTCGAGACGGGTTTTGGAGAATTCGATGCGGTCGGACGAGGCAACCCCACCCTCCATCTGGGTCATTTCCTGGCGCAACACCTCATCCTTTGTGGACACGTTGCCGTCGAAGTTTACCCGGCGGACATACGCCCGCTTGCCGGGCTCCACGAAGAAGGTAACAGCAGCTGTATTGTCTTCACCCGGCTCCGGCACCGCGTTGACGTTGGCGAACGCATAGCCTTCGCGACCGAGCCGGAACGAAAGCGCTTCGGAGATCGCCGTCATTTGTGCACGGGAGAATACATCCCCTTCTTTTACCGGAATGAACTTGCGGAGCTCTTCCTCACCGACTATCAGTTCACCCCGCAAGCGAATGTCCGAGATGGTGTATTGGGGGCCTTCATTAACGGAAATGGCAATAAAGACTTCCTGCTTGTCCGGCGAGATGGACACCTGACTGGATTCAACGTTGAAATCCAGATAGCCGCGATCTAGATAAAACGAGCGCAGGGACTCCAGGTCCCCGCTCAGGCGCTCACGGGCGTATTTGTCTTTGTTGGTCAGTGAGTTCCACCAGCTACTGGTGCGCAACTCGAACAGACCAATGAGTTCTTCATCGCTCAAATCTTCGTTTCCAACGATATTGATGTGCTGAATGGCGGCGACAGAACCCTCATTAATATCCAGGCGAATGGCAACACGGTTCCTGGGCAACTCTTCCGCTGTGGCTTTTACCCTTGCGTTGTAGCGACCCTGAGCGATGTAGGAGCGCAGAATTTCGAGCTCCAGTTTCTCCAGCGTGGCTCGCCGAAATACCTGACCTTCCTCCAGGCCCGCACCGGCCAGGGCGTCCATCAGCATCTCGGTCTCGATGTTCTTGTTACCCTCGATCTCAATAGAGGAAATCGACGGACGTTCCCGTACCGAGAGAATCAGCACGCCCTCATCACGACTGGCCTGGATATCCGTAAACAATCCGGTCCGGAAAAGATCCTTGATGGCCCCAGCGAGTCGGGTCTCGTCCATACGCTCGCCGATGTTTACCGGAAAAGCTGAAAACACAGAACCTGCTGAAACCCGCTGAAGGCCCTCTACCTCAATATCCGCAACCGTGAATTCATCCGCCAGCGCTGGCTTTATACCGGTTGCGGTAATTGCTAGGCCAACGGCTACAGCTAGAAGGGAACGTCTCATTCAGTTATTTCGCCTGGTTAATGTGCGGTAAGGAGCCCGCAATTCTCACAACCGCATCAGGTCGTTGTAAAGAGCAAACACCATTAAAGTCAGTATCAAAGCCATACCGATTCGTAATCCAAAGGCCTGGGCCTGCTCGGAAAGTGGCTTCCGGCGAATGGCTTCGATGGTGTAGTACACAATGTGCCCACCATCCAGAACCGGAACGGGGAGCAGGTTAAGCACGCCAAGACTAACACTCAGATACGCCAGAAAGCGCACAAAGTCTTCGAACCCCGAGCTGACACTCGCCTCGGCAACCCGGGCAATGGTAATCGGTCCACTGAGATTGGTCGGAGACAGCAGCCCGGTGACCATTTTTTTAATCGCCACCAGGGTCAGGCGTGTGTCGGCCCAGGTTTCATTCACAGCAGTCGGTATCGCCGCCAAAGGCCCGTAGCGGACCTCCCGCAACAGTTCGTCAGGCCAGTTCACTGCGCTTACGCCGGCACCTACGAAACCAACGACCTGACCATCCTCAAGCGTTCTCGAAGCAGGTGTTACCGGAACATTCAATTCATCGCCAGAGCGCTCGATGGTCAGTTCCAGAGTCTGTTCCGGGGCGTTCCGAATATGCTCCACCAGAGCGAACCAGTCCGGTACCGGCTCGCCATCAACAGCCAATATGCGGTCACCGCCTTTAAGCCCGGCCGCATTTGCCCGGCCATCGGCAGTCACCTCACCCAGCACCGCGGGGACATCCGGACGCCAGGGGGATATCCCGAATTCCGCCAGCGGGTTCGGAGTATCATCACTCAGACGCCATCCGTCCAATGGACCCGCTACAATGCCCCTGGAACCATCCCGGGAAATCTCCAGCGAAACCTGACCGTGCTCTCCCGCCCTTTCGAGCAGCCGCATGTTCACGTCTCGCCAGGAGGTCACCCTATGGCCGTCAACGACATGGATTTCCATCCCGCTTTCCAGCCCTGCCCGTTCGGCAACGCTGCCCTGAGCCACCTCGCCAACCACTGGAGCGACGGTGGTAACGCCAACAACACTCAACACCCAGTAAGCGAGAATCGCGAACAGAAAATTGGCAATAGGCCCGGCAGCCGCAATGGCGATGCGCTGGGACGGAGGTTTCGAGGTAAACGCCTGCTCACGCAGCTCTTCCGGTACCGGCCCTTCCCGCTCATCCAGCATTTTCACGTACCCCCCCAGGGGGATGGCCGCTACCGCATATTCGGTTCCGTGACGGTCATACCACGAAAACAGAGGCTTGCCGAACCCCACGGAAAAACGAAGCACCTTCACACCGAATCGGCGTGCCACCCAGAAATGGCCGTATTCGTGCAGCGTTACCAGGATTCCGAGGGTAAGCGCCAGTGCCAGTACGGTTTGAATGATCTGCATAGACGTTCCGGTTTATGGCTGAATGAGCGGCCTGTCAGGCCCAGGGACGTCAGACAGCCAGCAGGCTGATCTGTTCCCTGGCCCGGCGGCGAGCCTCGGCATCTTTCGCGAAAATAGTGTCAAAGCTGTCCGCCGGCACAACGTCTGTGGCCGTCAGGGTTCGCTCTATAATAACGGGGATATCGGCAAAGCACAGCCGGCCTTCCAGAAACGCCGCCACTGCAACCTCGTTCGCGGCATTGAGTACCGCAGGCGCTGTACCGCCTGCAGCAAAGGCTTCGGCCGCAAGGCGCAAACAGGGGAAACGCTGCAAATCCGGGCGTTCAAAGTGAAAACGGCCAATGGCGAATAAATCCAGGGGCGCGACACCAGCCTCAATACGCTCAGGCCAGGCCAGACCATTGGCAATGGGGGTGCGCATATCCGGGCTTCCCAACTGGGCAAGCACCGAGCCGTCGGCATATTCAACCATGGAGTGAATGATGCTTTCGGGGTGGACATGAACCTGCACGTTTGCCGGCGAGGTATTGAACAGCCAGCAGGCTTCAATCAACTCCAGGCCTTTGTTCATCAGGGTTGCAGAGTCCACAGAAATCTTCTGACCCATTGACCAGTTAGGGTGGGCGCAGGCCTGGGCCGGCGTCACCGCCCGTAAGTCCTCAGCCGCATACTCCCGGAAAGGTCCACCGGAGGCGGTCAGAAGGATACGGGTAATACCCGCGCCGCAAGGGTCTCGCACCTTGTCTGCCGGCATACACTGAAAAATGGCATTATGTTCAGAATCAATAGGCAGCAGCTCGGCCCCGTGGCGCTCAACCGCATCCATAAACAGTTTGCCGGACATCACCAACGCTTCTTTGTTGGCGAGAAGAACGCGTTTGCCGGCCCGGACTGCGGCCAGCGTTGGCGCCAGGCCGGCAGCGCCGACAATGGCAGCCATCACGGTGTCCGACTCCGCCGAAGCCGCCACCTCACAGAGCCCCGCTTCTCCCGCCAGCACGCGGGTCTCGGGCATATCCGCCAACAGCGCCTTCAGGCGTTCAGCAGCTTCTGCATCGGCCATCACCGCAACGGCCGGTCGAAATTCACGGCACAGGGTTGCCAATTCATCCGCCCGGGTTCCTGCGGTCAGGGCATACACTGAAAAACGGTCTGGATGCCTGCGAATAACATCCAGGGTACTCAAGCCAATGGAGCCCGTTGCGCCGAGAACCGTAATCGAGCGTTTCGTCATGCCACGACCTGGCCGGCGGTCAACCAGCCCAACAGAGTAATCATCAGGGCAAATACCGGAATGGCCGCGGTGAGGCTGTCGATACGATCCATAATGCCGCCATGCCCGGGCAGCAGCTGACTGCTGTCCTTGATGCCTCGAAAGCGCTTCAGCATGCTTTCAAGTAAATCGCCAAGAACCGAGACAAAACCGGTCACCAGACTTGCCACCACCAGCAGCATGGCTTCCGCGACACCTGCGTTGGCCAGAAGGCTGGCCACAATGGCGAGTAAGGCCACTGCAGCCAATCCTCCCCATACGCCAGCCCAGGATTTGCCGGGACTGACGCGAGGCGCCAGCTTGGCTTTACCAAAGGCGCGGCCGGCAAAATAGGCGCCGATATCAGCCACCCACACCACCAGAAAAATATACAGAATAACGACCAGATTGTTGGCCACGTCGCCAAACTGGAAGCCGCCATTGCGAAGGTGATTCAGGCCCACCCACGCGGGCACCAGTACCATGAACCCCATCAGCGCCCTGACCGGGATAGCGCCCCAGCGTTCGGATCCGGCGGGATACCGTCTGACCAGCCAGAAACAAACCAGCCACCAGGCAATCGCCAGCCAAAGCACCAACAGTGCTGGCAGGCCCCCCAGGGCATAGAGAAGTGCCGCCATAACCAGTGCATACCCGACGCGTCCGGGCTGGCTTTCGATTCCGGACATATTGGCCCATTCCCAGGCCCCTAACGTGATGATGGCGCCGGTAAACAGGGCGAACCCCAGAGGCGGAAGGAAAAAAATACCACCGATTGCAATCGGCGCCAGGATGAGTGCGGTAATGATTCGGGTTTTAAGCACGGTATTGGTCGCTTGGTCGTTATTGTTGTGCAGCGCGAGCAGCAATCTGGTCGTCGGTCTGACCGAAACGGCGCTGTCGATGGGCATAGGCATCAAGCGCCCTGAGCATTTGCTCGCGCTTGAAATCCGGCCAGAACACCTCGGAAAAGTAGAATTCGGTGTAGGCCAGGTGCCACAACATGAAATTGCTGATGCGTTGTTCACCCGCCGTCCGGATAAGAAGATCGGGCATGGGCAGATCACCGATGCTCAGGTGTTCCTGGATCAGGTCATCGGTGATATCTGACGGTTCCAGTTGGCCCATCCGCACCTGCTCCGCTACCTTGCGGGTCGCCTGGGTGATGTCCCAGTGGCCACCGTAATTGGCCGCAATCACCAGCGTCATTCGGGTATTGTCACGGGTCAGCGCCTCGGCTTTCTCCATATGCTCCTGGAGCGCCGGATTGAAGGCTGAACGATCACCGATAATCCGTAGGCGGATGTTGTTGCGATGCAGTTTGCGGACTTCCCGCTCCAATGCGATCAGGAACAGACGCATAAGAGCTGATACTTCGTCCTTGGGCCGGCGCCAGTTCTCGCTGGAAAAGGCAAACAGGGTCAATACCTCCACGCCCTCTTTGGCGCAGGTTTCCACCACCGCCTTGACCGCATCCACCCCGGCCTTGTGGCCCGCCACTCCCTTAAGCCGGTGCGCTTTGGCCCAGCGGTTATTGCCATCCATGATAATGGCGACATGCCGGGGGCAGTTATCTGCTGCCACCGGAATTTCTGCGGTAACTTTTGCCGTCATGAAATCCTCTGTGCGGCGGGACTCCCCCGCCGCTGATCCTGCTCCTGAATGAACCCGGGCGCTTAAACCGCCATCAGGTCCTCTTCCTTCGACTTCAACATCTTTTCAACTTCGGCGATGTATTTGTCGGTGAGCTTCTGAATTTCATCTTCGCCACGGTGCTGATCGTCTTCGCTGATTTCCTTTTCCTTAACCAGCTCTTTGATCATGTGATTGGCATCGCGACGAGCGTTACGAATAGACACCCGACCATGCTCCGCATCAGCCTTTGCCTGCTTGACCATTTCTTTACGGGTCTCTTCAGTCAGCATCGGCATGGGCACGCGGATGATGTCGCCACTGGTGGCCGGATTCAGGCCAAGGTCAGACGTCATAATCGCTTTCTCAATCGTGGGCACCAGATTCTTTTCCCAGGGCGCAACCGTCAGCGTCCGGTTGTCTTCCACGTTCACGCTGGCCACCTGCTTCAGCGGTGTTTCCTGACCGTAGTAGTTCACCATTACGCTGTCCAGGATCGCCGGATGGGCACGTCCGGTACGGATTTTATTGAAAGCCGAATGCAGAGCTTCCAGGCTCTTTTTCATTTTCTTTTCGGCTTCAGCTTTGATGTCGTTAATCACGTCAGCTTCCTCAATTCGTTCGTCTGGTTCCATGCAGGAAGCCGGCACTTCAGGCGCCGGCAGCCTTATTCATTCAATCAATGTGCCTTCCCGTTCCCCGGTCACAATGCGCGTCAGCACACCGGGGCGGTTCATGTCGAAGACCCGAAGCGGCATACCGTGATCCCGCGCCAGGCAGATGGCCGTGAGATCCATCACGCCCAGTTTCTTGTCCAGAACCTCATCATAGGTCAGGTGGTCGTATTTTACTGCGGTAGGATCAAGATGGGGATCGGCCGAGTAAACGCCATCTACCTTGGTTGCCTTCAGAACAGCGTCAGCTTCAATTTCAATGCCACGCAGACAGGCCGCGGAGTCCGTGGTGAAGAACGGGTTGCCGGTACCCGCGCTGAAGATGACCACGTCACCTTCCTTAAGATCCCGCACCGCACGGCGACGGTCATAATGCTCGACAATGCCGCTCATGGGGATAGCAGACATCACGCGGGTACGGATGTTCGAACGCTCCAGCGCATCACGCATGGCCAGGCCGTTCATGACCGTGGCCAGCATCCCCATGTGGTCTCCGGTCACGCGATCAAGGCCTGCCGCATTGAGGGCTGCTCCGCGAAACAGGTTGCCACCGCCAATGACCAGCCCCACTTGAACACCAATGCCAATAAGGGCACCAATTTCCAGGGCCATACGATCAAGAACTTTGGGATCAATACCGAAATCGTGCTCTCCCATCAGGGCTTCGCCACTGAGCTTGAGCAGAACACGCTTGTATCTGGGCTGGTTTTTCGAAGATGTCGGCATGGTGGTCCCCTTCTCGTCTGTTGGCTATCCGGCGCAAACCCGTTGCAGGCTTGTATCTGACATAC
This sequence comes from Marinobacter sp. bablab_jr008, assembly GCF_016464145.1. NCBI lineage: Bacteria > Pseudomonadati > Pseudomonadota > Gammaproteobacteria > Pseudomonadales > Marinobacteraceae > Marinobacter > Marinobacter sp. bablab_jr008. The sequence goes on along the minus strand of NZ_JACDWW010000050.1, from coordinate 19,907 downwards.
TCCTCAAAAAAGGGGTATCTCAGATACAAGCCCGCCACGAAAGCCGGGCGAACCCGGCTGACGTGGCAGACTCAGGTGGCACTACCATGTTGCACGGCAGTGCCTCGAAGAGGAATCAGGCCTTGCCTGTGCCAGCGGCAGCAGCCACTTCAGCAGCAAAATCCACTTCTTCTTTCTCGATGCCTTCACCCACTTCCAGGCGAATGAAACCAACCAGGTCGCCACCGGCCGACTTGATCAGGTCACCCACTTTCTGGTCCGGATTCTTGACGAACGGCTGCTCAACCAGGCTGTTTTCAGCCAGGAACTTCTTGATGCGGCCACCCATCATCTTCTCAACGATCTCGGCAGGCTTGCCTTCCATATCCGGCTGGGCCTTGATGATCTCTTTCTCTTTTTCCAGCTCTTCAGCCGGCATGTCGTCAGGCTTGCCAACGCGCGGGTTAACAGCAGCAACGTGCATGGCAATGTCGCGAGCCAGCTCTTCGTCACCTGCAGTCAGGGCAACAACGGAAGCGATCTTGTTGTTGCTGTGCACGTAACCACCCACAACCGGGCCTTCAACCTTGATGATGCGACGAACGGTGATGTTTTCACCGATCTTCTGAACCAGAGCCTCACGCTTGGCTTCCAGGTCGCCTTCCATCAGCTTGGCAACGTCAGTTTCGCCCTTCTCGAAGGCAACATTCAGAACGTCGTTGGCAAAGTTCATGAAGTTGTCGTCGCGAGCAACGAAGTCAGTTTCGGAGTTCACTTCCAGAATGAAGGCCACGGTGTTGTCGTCAGACACCTTGACCAGAGACACGCCTTCAGCGGCAGTACGGCCGGCCTTCTTGGCGGCTTTCAGACCGGAAGACTTGCGCAGCTCTTCAATCGCAGTTTCAACATTGCCTTCAGCTTCAACCAGTGCTTTTTTGCACTCCATCATGCCAAGGCCAGTACGCTCACGCAGCTCTTTGACCATTGCAGCGGTAATTGCAGCCATGTTCAATCCTCTTGTCTTTTCCGAATTCGGTGGGGAGGTATACCCGCATAAACAGGCGGGCATACCTTACAACTCAAACGTTAAGCCTGGATGTTACTCGGCGGCCGGAGCAGCGCCTGCAGCATCTTCGCTGACTTCAACAAACTCGTCAGCGCCAGCGCCGGCAGACTGGGAAGCTTCCAGACAGGTATCGGCAACGGCTTTCACGTAGATCTGGATAGCACGGATGGCGTCATCGTTACCCGGGATCACGTAATCAACACCATCGGGATCGCTGTTGGTATCAACAACACCGATAACAGGAATACCCAGCTTATTGGCTTCCTTGATGGCGATACGCTCGTGGTCTACGTCGATAACGAACAGGGCATCCGGCAGGCCACCCATATCCTTGATACCACCGATGGAGCGCTCGAGCTTATCCATCTCACGGGTACGCTCAAGAGCTTCTTTCTTGGTCAGCTTGTCGAAAGTACCGTCCTGGCTCTGGGCTTCCAGATCACGGTAGCGACGGATAGACTGACGGATGGTCTTGTAGTTGGTCAGCATACCACCCAACCAGCGGTGGTTAACGTAAGGCTGACCGGAACGCTGAGCTTCTTCCTTGATGATCTTGGAAGCCGCGCGCTTGGTACCAACAAACAGGATCTTGTTCTTGTTCTCAGCCAGAGACTGAATGAAGTTCAGCGCTTCATTCATGGCCGGAACAGTCTGCTCCAGGTTGATGATATGAATCTTGTTACGGGCGCCGAAGATGAACTTCGACATTTTCGGGTTCCAGTAGCGAGTCTGGTGACCGAAGTGAGCACCTGCCTTGAGCAGGTCACGCATATTTACCTGAGCCATGATATTTACCTTTTAGCTTCGGGTTAGTCCTCCACGCGTCCGATTGCCCCAACCAGCCTCCTTTAAACAGGAGCCGGCACCCTGGGACAACGTGCTGACACGTGTGTGAATTTGCCGGATTCGTTTCCGGCGGGCGCGTTTATACCATATCTGCCAGGCCAAACGCCATTATTTTTAGCCCCGGACTATGGCCAGCATAGCCTGCTCCCCGCCTTGTACCTTATGTCGCCGCCCCTTAAAATGCCGGTTTGATACAAATCAACAGGAAGCCCGATGCAGGTAACTATCAAGACCCCCGAAGAGATTGAAAAGATGCGCGTGGCCGGTCGCCTGGCTGCCGAAGTTCTGGAAATGCTCGACGAACATGTCAAACCCGGCATCACCACGGAAGAGCTGGATCGTATTGCGCACGACTATATCGTCAACACACAGCAGGCAATTCCCGCGCCCCTGAACTACAAGGGCTTCCCCAAGTCTATCTGCACATCTGTCAACCACGTAATCTGTCACGGCATCCCGTCCGAGAAGAAGGTGCTGAAGGAAGGCGACATCATCAATATTGATGTCACTATCATCAAAGACAGTTACCACGGCGACACCAGCAAGATGTGGATTGTGGGTAAGCCCAAGCCCGGCACCGAACGCCTGATCCAGATCACCCAGGAGTGCCTATATAAAGGCATTGAACTGGTGAAACCCGGAACCCGTCTGGGTGATATTGGCCACGCAATACAGCAGTATGCCGAGAAACACCGTTACTCCGTTGTCAGAGACTATTGCGGCCACGGCATTGGCAAAGTGTTTCACGAGGAGCCCCAGGTAATGCACTACGGCAAGCCCGGCACCGGCATGGAACTCAAAGAAGGCATGACCTTTACCATCGAGCCGATGATCAACCAGGGCAAATACCAGACCAAGTTACTGGCAGATGGCTGGACAGTAGTCACCAAGGATCACAAACTGTCGGCACAGTGGGAGCACACCATTCTGGTAACCTCCGATGGCTATGAGGTGCTCACCCGCCGATCGGAAGAGTCGTTCTAAGTGGACCGAAGCGAGCTGGAATCCCGCATCAGTAACGACACCTCACCGGTGTTTGCCGCACGCGAACTGTTGCGGGAAAGCTACAACGCTGATGCCGAGGCATTTCGGCAAGGCGCCGATGTCCGGGCCCTGGTTCATGCCAGGGCCAACACCATCGACAAGGTACTCCGACTGATCTGGAACCGGTACCCATTTTCCCGCTCCGCTGACATTGCGCTGGTGGCCGTCGGGGGTTATGGCCGAGGCGAGCTGCACCCCCATTCCGATATTGACCTGCTGATTCTTACCCGCAACGGCATAGAAGAAGACTGGCAGGAAGACCTGGGCGCGTTTGTTACCCTGCTCTGGGATCTGAAACTCGATATTGGCCACAGCGTTCGCAGCCTGGCGGAATCCATTCAGGCCGCCCGGGAAGATATCACTATCCTGACCAACCTGCTGGAAACACGCACCATCGCAGGCCCGGATGGATTGCGAGCCCAACTCAGTGAGCAGGTGTATTCAGACGACGTCAGTTCGGACCGGGACTACTTCCTCGCCAAACGGGAAGAGCAGCAGCAGCGCCACAAGAAATACGGCGACACCGAATATAACCTGGAGCCCAACGTCAAAGGCTCACCGGGCGCCCTTCGAGATATCCAGACCATCGGCTGGATCACCAAACGCCATTTCGGCCTGCAGAATATTGCCGACCTCACCCGCTTCAGCATCCTGACCGAAGAAGAGCATCAGATTCTGTATCAGGGAGAGACCTTCCTCTGGCAGCTCCGCTTTGGTCTTCAATTACTGGCCGACCGCAACGAAAATCGCCTGCTGTTTGACCACCAGCGAGCGCTGGCGCAAATGCTCGGGTACCAGGACGAAGGCAAACGCCTGGGTGTGGAACTGATGATGCAGCAGTACTACCGCACTGTGCTTGCACTGGCGGAGCTGGCCGACGTGATCCTGCAGTATTATGACGAAGCCATCATTGGCAGCGGCGGCGAAGATGAAATTCGCCCCCTGAACAAACGTTTCCAGGTTCGCAACCTTTACATTGAAGCGGTGAACAATCAGGTGTTCGCCTACGCCCCGTACGCGATCATGGAAATCTTCGTGCTGATGGCGCAACACCCGGAGATCAAAGGTATCCGGGCCACCACGATTCGCTCACTCCGGGCCCACAGGCATCTGATTGATGACGCGTTCCGGTCTGACCTGGCCGTCACTACGCTGTTTATGGAGCTGCTACGCACGCCCCATGCCCTGGACCAGACTCTGTCGGCCATGAAGAAGTACAACGTGCTGGGCCGCTACCTGCCGGAGTTCGGCCAGATCATCGGGCAGATGCAACACGACCTTTTCCATATCTATACGGTAGACGCCCACACCATGCGGGTGATCCGTAATATGGTGAGGCTCAACAGCACCGAGGCCCGAACCGAATACCCCCTGGCCTCCCGTCTGATCCACCGGCTGCCGAAACTGGAAACCCTGTTTATTGCCGGCCTCTACCACGACGTGGCAAAAGGCCGGGGCGGCGACCATTCCGAGCTTGGCGCCATTGATGCCGAAGCCTTTTGCGAGCGGCACCATCTCAGTGAACGGGACACCCAGCTGGTGTCTTGGCTGGTGGAAAACCACCTGCTAATGTCGATGACCGCGCAGCGCAAGGATATTTCCGACCCGGACATCATTCAGGCCTTTGCCCGCGCGGTACCCAGCCTCGCCCACCTGGACTATCTCTACATCCTCACGGTTTGCGATATCAGTGCCACCAATCCCAAACTGTGGAACACCTGGCGCGCGTCGTTGTTGCGCCAGCTTTATATAGAAACCAAACGGGCTCTGCGCCGCGGCACTGACAATCCGGTAGACCGGCAGTCCTGGATCCGGGCCACCCAGGAGGAAGCCAGGGAAATCCTCCACGCCCAGAACATGACCGACGAACAGATCGACCAGATCTGGAATACCGTGGACGACGAATACTTCCTGCAGGATTCCACTGTCGATATCGCCTGGCAAACAGCCGCCATCATTCGCCACGGCGACAACCCGGATCCTCTGGTGCTGATCCGGGACACCCGGGGTGGCCCGACTGACGGCTATTCCCAGATCATCATCTACATGAAAGATCGCGTCGCCCTGTTTGCCGCCACCACCGCTGTTCTGGAGCAGTTGAACCTGAACATTGTGGATGCCCGCATCAATTCCACCGAAGGCCCCTATTCCATCAGCTCCTATGTGGTTCTGGATGACAAGGGCCAGCCGCTGGGTATCGACCCGGCCCGGAAGGAGCGCGTACGCAAGCGACTGATTGAAGAACTGGACGACCCGGAAGACTATCCGGACATCATCCATCGCAGAACGCCAAGGCAGTTGAAACACTTTGCGTTCCCGACCGAGGTGACCTTCTCCAACGACACCATCAATCAGCGCACGGTGATGGAACTGATCACACCGGACCGCCCCGGTCTGCTGGCGCGGATTGGCCAGGTGTTGCTGGAACATCGGGTGCGGCTGACCAACGCCAAGATTGCCACGCTGGGAGAGCGGGTTGAAGACGTGTTCTTCATCACCGACGAACAGGGCGAACCCCTGCGCGACCCGGGCGTGTGCCAGGCCCTGCAACAGGACCTCTGTAAAATGCTGGACGAGATTCAATGAACCCCAATCTGGAAAGACTTCACCCCTATCCCTTCGAGAAACTGGCCAAACTGAAGGCCGGCATTTCGGTGCCAGAACATCTGGCGCCCATCTCCCTGGGAATTGGTGAGCCCAAGCACCCATCGCCAGCCTTCGTAAAGGACGTTATTGCCGATAATCTGGATAAACTGGCGAATTACCCCACGACCAAAGGCACGGACGAACTTCGTAGCGCGATTGCCGCATGGGCAACCCACCGGTTTGATCTTGCACCGGCGTCATTAGATCCGAACCGCCACGTGGTGCCCGTAAACGGAACCCGCGAAGCCATCTTCGCCCTGGTTCAGGCGGTTGTGGATGCTGGCAAACCCGCCACCGTGGTCAGCCCCAATCCTTTCTATCAGATCTACGAAGGCGCAGCCTTCCTGGCCGGCGCCACACCGGTTTATCTGCCCTGCGATGGCGGCAATGGCTTCATCCCGGACTTCGACGCCGTGCCCGAGTCGGTCTGGAAGAACTGCCAGATCCTGTTCCTGTGCTCGCCCGGCAATCCGAGTGGAGCGGTGATTCCGAGGGAAACCCTGGTAAAAGTGATTGAACTGGCCGACCAGCACGATTTCCTGATTGCCTCGGACGAGTGCTATTCAGAGCTCTACCCGGACGAAGCCAACCCGCCGGAAGGCTTGCTGCAAACTTGCGCCGCCATCGGCCGCCACGATTTCAAGCGCTGTGTGGTGTTCCACAGCCTGTCCAAACGCAGCAACCTGCCGGGCCTGCGGTCCGGCTTTGTGGCCGGCGACGCCGAGGTGCTGGCAGGCTACCTGAAATACCGCACCTACCACGGCTGCGCCATGCCCATACATAACCAATTGGCCAGCATCGCCGCCTGGAAGGATGAGGACCATGTGCGCGAAAATCGGGCCGCCTACCGGGCCAAGTTCGAGGCAGTCGTGCCCATTCTGCGCGAAGTGATGAACGTCGACTTCCCGGATGCCGGCTTCTACCTCTGGCCGGAGACGCCCATGGACGACGAAACATTCGCCCGGGAGCTGTCCGCCCGACAGAACGTACACGTATTGCCGGGCCGATATCTGTCGCGCACGGTAAACGGCCACAACCCGGGTGAAAACCGCGTGCGCATGGCACTGGTGGCTCCCTTGGAGGAATGCGTTGAGGCCGCGAAACGTATCGTTGAGTTTGTAAAAGGTTTTGAACAATGAAGTTATATGGCATCCGCAACTGCGACACCGTCAAAAAGGCCCGGAAGTGGCTGGATGAACACGGCGTGGACTATGAGTTCCATGATTTCAAGAAAGACGGCCTGAGCAGCGAGAAGCTCAGCCAGTGGGAGCAGGCCGTTGGCTGGGAAACGCTCCTGAACAAACGCGGGACCACCTGGCGAAAACTTCCCGACGAGGTTCGTGATACCATTAGCGCCCAAAGTGCCCACCAGATCATGCTGGACAACCCCTCCATCATCAAACGCCCTGTCGTCGAGCGCGGAGACGGCGTAAGCGTGGGGTTCAACGCAGACGACTGGTCTGCGTGGCTGGGCTGAATTTTTCTGACTATTTAATGACAACAGGAGCAACCACCAGATGAGTTTTGCATTCGGTATCGGAATCGGCACCCAGAACAACCAGGGCGAATGGCTGGAGGTGTACTACCAGCAGCCGATCATGACACCCGACAGAGACCTGATCGACGTGGTTGAGTCTGCGCTGGACTATAAGGGTGGCAACCAGGCCATCAGCGTGAAAGCAGAACAACTGGCACAGTTTGCCAACGCCCTTCGCCAACTGGGCCGGACAGACCAGGCCAAACTGGCCGAGAAAGCGGCTGAGAGCAAGCGCCCCGTGGTAGTCACCGTACTGGCAACGGACGATACCGCTTCCAGCACGCCGGAGGTGTACCTGAAACTGCACCTGATCTCACACCGCCTGGCCAAGCCCCACAGCCTGAAGCTGGACGGCATTTTTGGCCTGCTGCCCAACCTGGCCTGGACCAACGAAGGCGCCATTGACCTGAATGAACTGCCGGAGCGGCAACTGCAGGCACGCCTGGATGGCCGTATTCTGGAAGTGAAGTCGGTCGACAAATTCCCGCAGATGACGGATTACGTAGTGCCCAAGGGTGTACGTATTGCCGACACCGCCAGGGTACGTCTGGGGGCCTACGTAGGCGAAGGTACCACCGTCATGCATGAAGGCTTTATCAACTTCAACGCCGGTACCGAAGGCACCAGCATGATCGAAGGGCGCATCTCCGCAGGCGTTATGATCGGTAAAGGCTCCGATCTGGGCGGCGGCTGTTCCACCATGGGCACGCTTTCCGGCGGCGGCAACATCATTATTTCCGTGGGCGAGAACTGCCTGCTGGGCGCCAATGCCGGCATCGGCATCCCGCTGGGCGATCGCTGCACCGTTGAAGCTGGCCTGTACATCACCTCAGGCACCAAGGTGGCCCTGCTGGATGACCACAACAAACTGGTGGAAGTGGTGAAAGCCCGCGATCTGGCCAGCAAAAACGATCTGCTGTTCCGTCGCAATAGCCAGACCGGTGCGGTTGAGTGCAAAACCAACAAGACCGCCATTGAACTGAACGAAGAACTGCACGCCAACAACTAAGGCTGTAGCCCGCCACAGAACCCACCGACACCGGGGGTTCTGTGGTGTTATTCCCTCTACTCTTTCCTTATCGAACAGGTTTCCCTATGTCGCTCTCCCCCACCCTGGAACTTGCCAAGGACCTTATCCGCCGCCAATCCGTAACGCCGGACGACGCGGGCTGCCAGGAACTCATGATGTCACGCCTGGCGCCGCTGGGTTTCAGTGGGGAAAACCTGCGCTTTGGCGAAACCGACAACCTGTGGGCAAGAAAGGGCAACAATGGGCCGGTTCTGGCATTTGCCGGCCACACCGATGTGGTACCCACCGGCCCCGAGAAAAACTGGGCGCACCCGCCGTTTGACCCGATCATCAAGGACGGCTACCTGCACGGTCGGGGCGCAGCGGACATGAAGGGAAGCCTGGCGGCCTTCATCACCGCCTGTGAACGATTTGTGGCTAACCACCCGAATCATCGGGGCTCGATTGCCCTGCTGATCACCAGCGATGAGGAAGGCCCGGCCCAGGATGGCACCGTAAAAGTGGTGGAAACCCTCGAAGCCCGCAATGAGAAAATGGACTGGTGCCTGATTGGCGAACCGTCCAGCACCCACCAGTTAGGGGATGTCATCAAGAATGGCCGGCGCGGCTCCCTTCACGGATACCTCACCGTTCGCGGCGTTCAGGGCCACGTGGCCTACCCGCATCTGGCCGAGAATGCCGTCCACAACGTTGCACCGGCACTGGACGCGTTGGCCAAGGAATTCTGGGACAACGGCAACGACTTCTTCCCGCCTACCACCTTCCAGATAACTCGTGTCGAGGCCGGCGTCGGCAGCAATATTGTGCCCGGGGAGTGCCTGGTGCACTTCAACTTCCGTTACTGCACCGAGAACACCGCGGAAAGCCTGGAAGAGAGAGTGGTCGCTATCCTGGACCGGCACAACCTGAAATACGATCTGCAATGGCACCTCAGTGGCCGGCCATTCCTGACCGACAAAGGCGCGCTGGTATCGGCCGCACAGAATGCCATTCGAACCGTGACTGGCCGTGAGACAGAACTGTCTACGTCCGGCGGCACCTCAGACGGTCGCTTCATTGCGCCCACCGGTGCCCAGGTGGTCGAACTTGGCCCGATCAACGCCACCATTCACAAGGTGGACGAGTGTGTGAAGGCTGAGGACCTGGACACACTATCCGAGATCTACGAACAGATTCTGGTCGAGCTGCTGGCATAAAGAATCGAACCAGAGGCTCACAATGAGCCTCTGATCAATAATGCGGCGGGGGTGTTTCCTCTTCTTCCCGCCGGATATTGGACGGCGAGATATCCTTGAGTTGCTTGTGCAGCATTTTCTTGGCGTCCCACAGTTCCCGAATGTCCATCTCCTGCTTGGCGACCTGATCACTCAACGTGTTGATCAGCTCATCCTGGAACGCAAGTCGCATTTCCAGTTCTGCCAGTCGTTCTTCCAGGGAGTTTTTGCTCATGAGGTTTGGTCAGCCCTTTCTGTAATCTGGTATCATGCCGCCTTTTACCGCCTGCGCCCGGGATAATCAGTTTTCCCGGGGTTGGCGGCGTTCACCGGCCAGACATGCCATGTTACCCGATGTCCGGCTTTTTATCGTCAGTGTTAAACCATGGAGAATAACCAACCAATGCGTAATCCAGCCAAAGCGATCCTTGTTGCCATTCTGATCGCGATTCCGGCACCGTTTGTACTCGGCCTTCTGCTTACCACCACTCCGGAACCCCTGAAAATCCTGGCGTTGGGCCAGGGCCTGGAAGCTCTGGGCAGCCAGGGTGGCGTAGCGGCCTATCTGTTCGCGTTTGTTGTCTTTGCCGTTGCCGCCTTTGTTGCGATTGCACTCGCCGGCAAGCAATCTGCCGCGCAGAACTCAACCGCTCGCAAAGCAGCACCTCGCAGTTCCCAGCCCAGCAATCAGTATGACGACGACGAAGACGATTTTGACGACAGCACTCCGGAAGGTAACGAGGAAGGCACCGTCAAGTGGTTCAACGTCAAGAAAGGCTTCGGCTTTATCGTTCGTGACAGTGGCGACGAGATCTTTGTGCACTTCCGCGCCATCCGTGGCCGTGGTCGTCGCGTGCTTCGCCAGGGCCAACTGGTGCGCTTCAACGTGGTTGAGGCAGACAAAGGCCTGCAGGCAGACAACGTGTCTATCCTGAGCGACTGAGACAGCTCCCGCACGCGCCAATAAAAAAGCAGCCTCTCGGGGCTGCTTTTTTGTTTCAAACCGAAAACCTTGGCTGTCAGTTCCAGACCACCAACTGCTCGCCGCGATGATCCAGCCGCCACCACTTATCGTCCTCCACCGGGTCCCCTTCTTTCCAGTCTCCCGGGCTGCAGCGGATTTCAGTATCCATTGCCCGCCAGGCACTGCGGGCGCAATCCAGGTCGCTGTTCCAGGGCAGCTCATCGCCTTCCATCACCAGTGAAGTGAAACGCTTGCCGAAAGCGCCCGGATACAGCGTGATGCGCACCCGCGCGCCGCTATATCTGGCCATGCCCTTCACCACCGAACTGACGTCGGTATCGTCCAGCTGTAATTCGTCCAGTTGGCCTTCCAGCCAGTTGGAGACCGCGGCCGGTTCAAGGTCACGAATGTAGATTTCCAGATCCTGCACCCAAGGATTCTCCCTGCAGTTGTTCGCAATGTCGCACATAGTGAACCGGCCCGGGCCTCGCTGCAACCCATCGCTCCAGTTCCTCGCGCAGATCGTCCACCAGCAATCGTCGGAGCGTGCCGGCCCGCTTGCGCTCGTGCCAGAGAACATCGGCCGCCGCTTGTTCAATCATCAGGACCTCCGCCTTCTGCTCCGGGAGATGGCAATCTTCTCCCCGCGCCAGTGCAACCAGAGACTGCCGGTGCCACACATCTTTTTCGCCTTCCAGTGCCGCTGCCGACACCGAGCCACGACTGGCAAACAAATCCAGCCGGGCGGCGGCTCGCCGTACCCACTGCAGCATGCCACCAGGAGTGCTGACACAGCTGCTTTGTCGGGAAGCCGCATATTCGAGAGCCGCCTGGGAAACCTGGATATTCCAACGCTTTTCGATTGCCGGTTGGTGTGCCGTGAGTACCGCCCTACGCTGACGGACGCTCACCGGAGGCAGCTCCAGAACCTCGGGTTCACGGCCCAACAACTGCCCCAACCGAACGACACCGCTGGAATCCGTTATCGAATCACGACCAATCAGCAGGATTGGCCCAGACCAGCCGGAAACCAGATCCCGGATCAGGCCCAGCGGCTCGGCTATCAACGTCAGCAAATCGGCGGGGCTGACATTGTCCAATACCAGCGCAGGCCAATGCTCAGAGGACGAATCACCTGACGGTAAAACCGGTTGATCGCAGGCCAGCACTTCGGACTCCCGGCGAGGATCAACCTGAACCCAGGCCAGGCCGGGAGTGCTCAGGAGCGAGTGCAGCCAGGCCGACTTGCCGGCCCCCCTGGGGCCCCGAACCCAAATCAATGCTTCGGGATTGGCCGCCAGGGCAACCGCAACATCTTCCGCCAACGCAAGCCATTCTGGTTCCGCAATCGATACCGGCGCAACGAAACGGGCATCGGAGGTGGGCACAGGCACGTCATGTGCCGAGGGCCAGCACGTCACAAGCTCGAGTACAGCCACATAGGCTTTATCCTGAAGCCGCTCACACTGGGACGTCAGGGCTTTCAGAAGCACCGGCCAATCAAGCCAGGGGGCCTCGGCCGACTCGCGGGCGGAGGCAATCCAATAGATCAACTGGGAGGACAGGTCACCGTCTCCGACCACCTCGGTCACGATGGGCTGCTCACCCTGAATGGTGCGAACGAGTTCGTCCAGATCAATACTCTGGCGTTGCAAAAACGGGGGAATCGCGGGGATGGCATCGAGCAATGCCAGCAGAAAATCTTCGGCAGTAATCACAGAACCGCCCCGGCGCCCAACATTTTCTCGGGCCATCAACAGCGCGGTCTGACACTCCGGAGACAGACATCCTTGCCAATCTTCCATCGGGGCATCTCCTTCCTTGGCTTACGGGCATCGTCCTGATGCCACCTGAACAGCCCGGAATTCTAGAACCGTGTCACGAATGTGACAACGACCAACGCCCGTTTCTGTGAACCGAACAGCCCCTACAATGGTCTTAGGCGCCCGCACCCGGCCACTGAGGCGGCATAACGAACACCCGACTGGCCTCTACCCAGCGATCGGATTCCGGCCGCCTGTTCAAAACGGCAAACATCTGGGGGATCCCGGCGCTCTCCACCCGATCAAGCGCCGCCCTCGCCAATGCTGTATCCGGCGCAGCCGATTGAGCCCAGGGGCCGATCCAGTCCGGCTTGAACAGGGGCACCCAGCCAGAGATATTCTCCTGCCGGGCCTGATCAAGCCTCATCCAGTAACCTTTCAGATGCTCCCTCGGCACCTGTGCCGGCGCTTCAGGCAGCGTTTGAGCAACCGGATAGAACAGATAGCCTGGCATGAAAATTCGTGGCGTTACCGTTTCGCAGACACCAACACTGGCCAGCAAGCCCTGGGTTTCTGGTCGCTGGCACAAGCGGCTTTGGTGATTCAGCAGGCGCTCAGTCTTCAGATCCAGCCGATCCCGGGCATTGGGTCCGTGCCATCGGACCTGATTCGCCTCTGTTACGAAGCCGAGATAGAACTTGATGGCAATTTCGTGGTGCTCCATTTGGCCGGAGCACCGGTTGCGAATCAGAAAATCCAGCTCACCCAGCGTTCGCCCCTCGGCTTGAACCTGCTGATTCTGCAGTACAATGTCCCAACCCAACAGATCCCGCAGTAACACCTCGTACAGGCGCTCGAAATAGTGACCAAGCCGACGCTCCGGCGTTTCCGTCAACAGCGCAGGCAGGGTATCAGGGTTCCGCTCCCACCGTTTCAACGTCTCCAGGAATTCCGGGGGCAGATGGGCGGCAGGATCGAAACTGAGCTCATGCTTTAACAGCTGAGGCGACAGACACAACCAGGCCAGATGCCGGACCACCGGCACCTCAAACGCCAGCAACGTCTCGGTAATCTCGTTTTTAGTCATAGCCGAAGAATACCGTAAACTGTGGGGTATACAATTCAGAACCTGGCCAGCCAAGGAGAACCTTATGCAATACCTGCACACCATGATCCGGGTGAGCAACCTGGACGACACGCTGCACTTCTTCTGCGATTTGCTGGGCATGGTAGAAATCAGTCGTAAGAGCAACGAAAAAGGTCGCTTCACCTTGGTGTTCCTCGCCGCCCCGGACGATGAAGCCCGGGCCCGGGAAGACAAGGCGCCCATGATCGAACTGACCTACAACTGGGACCCAGAGGAATACACCGGCGGCCGCAACTTTGGCCATATGGCCTACCGCGTGGACGATATCTATGCCCTGTGCGAGAAACTTCAGGCCAGTGGCGTCACCATCAATCGCCCACCCCGGGATGGCCATATGGCGTTCATCAAGACGCCGGACGGGATTTCCATTGAGTTGCTGCAGAAAGGCGATGCGCTCCCAGCACGGGAGCCTTGGGCGAGTATGGAGAATGTGGGGAGTTGGTAAAGCAACTTCGATTCTGTAATGGCGACGGTTTTCGGTCCAGCCATTACAGAATCGAGCGTGTTATCAAATCGGCCATGCATCGGCCGGACGTAGCTTTCGGTACTCCGCCATCGAGATCTTGCCCAACTGCGGTGTAAGCCTACATTGGCGTTTATCCCATGGGTATTCCATCTGCCGCTTCAGCCATTCCTTGCCTTCCCCTTCCTTCCAGACTTCCAAATCCAGATCACGCCAGAAGCGAGGGTTGCGGTCGGTGCGCCGGTCATGCTCTGCGGTAACTGGGTCCAGATGTCTGAATGGTTCCAGCCTTGGCACATCCGGCAGGGGCTGAGAGGTATCCATGTAGCGTTGAAGCATGTCCCACAGCGCCATTACCTCTTCTTTCGTGGGCTCTACCCGGCTCAGGGACGTCTGGCTGAATTGTTTGGCGGTGTAGCGATGCACGAACATCAGGCGGTAGAAGATACCGCCGGCTTCAACGACGCGCTCCACGTAGGCATCATATTCCTCGAAGGGGGCTGTCAACTTTTTTCCGCCTGGCAAGGCAAAACTGACCTGACCGGTCTCTCGGCTGAAGTAGCTTTCACCCGCCTTATGACTTCTGTCCAAGAGCTTACCAAGAAATTTGTCGAACGGCCTCAGTAATAGAGCAACGCTGCCCATGACCACGGGCATAGTCTTTATCAGGATAAGAATCGAAAGTGGTAGCCAAACGACAACTCCAACTAACATTACCAGCATAAATACAATATCGTTGGCTTCAACGACCCATTGATACAACCAATAATAAAACCACCATGCACCACCAATCAAAATCAATCCACCCCATGCATAGGGTACGAATAATAGAACTGCTGAAAGGCCGAGAAACGCCTTGCCACTCAAGAAACGAATCTGACGATGATTCCACCACCAGTTACCGGACTGAAAAGCTTCTGGGTCAATCTTATCTTGGTTTTGAACTTCCCCAACATCATCGCTAATACGGTAATAGGGATCGATACCTGCGTAATCGCCAACAGGTTGTAAATCCTGACCAGCACGTTTTCTATTTTTTTTCGTAGCATCAGGAACAGGAGGAACCTTATCTCCCGATCCTCTCCAATTCTGATAGCTTCTTTTTTTATCATCGTTACTCAAAGTGCAACCTCTTTAATTATCCAATACGGAACCGGATCGTTATCGAACGGGTTCAGTACATTTTGTTTCTTACCTGGCAGTACAGCGTGATGCTTAGAATCGAACGGTTTGTATTCATCCAACGCCGGAGTCGGATACCGAAATTCCCCAATTTCACTTGTAATATACGCCTGCATCACAACTCTTAGGCTAATGGTTCGTCGTTCACGATATTCATACGTTTCGATTTCGCCTCCAACCAAGTTTCTTTCAACCAGAAAATGCACTGCATTTTGTTCAGGAACGGCGACCCAGCTTTTAATCCTCTTCAACGGAGTACTTTTGCTCAATCTGTAATTTTCCACATTCCACGCGTCGGTTTTTGATGTCTGAACAGTGCTGTGAGTATATTCTAATTCTTGAACACCGAGCCTTAAACTTGGATGTTGAACTCTCTCGCCTGTATTATCTTTTTTATGACCAACTTTATCGATTTTAAATCTACTAATTATCGGGGACTTAAGCGTTATTCTATAATCATTTCGGGAAGTCTCGTTATCCGAAAACATTCTCTTTTCACTATCACTTAGATTATCATAACGCTTAGCCGAAATACTTATAGGAGCGAATAAGGTAAGAAGTTGGGCATAGTAAAGGACATCATCATCTGGCAGCCCCGCATGACTTGGGCCAATGCCCAAAGGCCCTCTTTTCAGCACCTGCTCTATCTCACTATCAGTGGAAACAGCAGCATATATACTACCACCTAAAACCAACCCCAAACCCAACAAAGCCCACCCCCAACCAGGCACCAACAACATACCGGTCATTAATTTTGAAAATGCGAAAACACTACCACCGATTACTGCTAGTGCATGGCCTAAAGCGGCGTCCATATCTCCACGACTAACACTATTACGAACGTCCCAGGCGCTTACGGTCACCATAAAACTAGCCGCGAAGAAATTCACCAACGACATAGAACGTACAATAGTACTTGCGCCATCCTTCATGAGCTTTTGCTGAACTAAAGGGCCAAGCACTGGTATAGACCTCACCTCAAAAAGCGGCCTCAATATAACTTTCGAAACCAATTTACTTTCGGCGGGGGAATTAACCGCGTGAAGCTTCATCAATGCCGCGGAAAGATCTAATCCTGCACCCACAAATTTCGTAAGACCGTAGCCAACCTCTTCTGGCTTTGCTTGCTTCAAATTCAACATTTCGGAGACAACGTTAAATGCAGCTAACCCCACCAAAACCCGGGACAAGCCCGGCCCATCCGCAACAGCCTTAGCCTTATTAGCCCAATCAAATTTCCACGCACTGAACTTCACAGCTTCGGGATGATCAATCGGCAAGACAAACACCCAAGTGTGGGCAGCAGCTTTAACTACAGCGTCACCAACCTCATCCGCAAGCCTTGCCGGACTCGTTGACGCAACCTTTTTACCCGCCGCATCAACTCGATCAGCGAAAAGGTAGTCGTTACGCCTTGTCAACGCTTCACTCTGGAGGTCAGCATCGGTCAATCCAAACGAGAGGCCTTTTCCATGAACGCCGACAATGCTGTAACGCGTCGGGTCAACGGCATCCCTGCGCATCACTCTTAATTCACCACCAAGCTTCGGATCCGCAATATCAGCCGCTTCACTGACCGCGGTAAACACTCGATCCAGCCTGATAACCGTCAATTCGCCACTCTCACGTAACCGATCAGTAACCTTAAGAACAGCGCCACTCCAGCCACTAAGTGCAGTTTCAACCATCCCCGCAACGGTACCAGCAGAGCCAACAGAAACAGGAGAGGAGCTTTCATCATTCGTACCGGAATCAGCCTCCTCATGTTTTAGTTGCTGGGCAATCGTACTGATGGCTGATAAACCTAGCCCGTTCAAGTGCCGATCAGTGAGGGTTTCGCCCTGACGAGATAGTGCCCTTAACTGCGCCAGCAACGACCGTTCATCTTCTTCGCATTCCCCGTTAGCCAAAGCGTCAATCAGAGAACTCTTTTCCAGACCCAGCTTCAGGACACGAGACAGAGTAATTGGCTCTTCCACACCCTGCGCTCTAAATACACCAGGTAATTGCTGAAAAATATCCAGCAGGCCCGCATGAATAGAGAATGCCTCGCATGGCCCGAGCCCTCTATGATGGAGATAGTCACCGCAGACCAAATCAAATTCACCGCTAGCAACTAGCATTTCGAGCTTTGTTAGATGACCCTCTATGCTGTGAAGTATCGTTCGGCGTTCTGATTGCTCTAGGATTTTGTGGAGTTTGTCTTGATCTACTGCGGCCCGCAGCTTTCTAAGCTGACCAGCTGAGTCGGATGCATTCGGATCAAATACCGTCTGACGTATCAGCATTGCTGAATGAACCAGCGGTCTTTCCTGTATGGATACATCAAGAGCGTCAAGATAGTGAAGCGCCAATTGAAGCTGCGCCAACGAGTGGCGCAGCCTGAACAATAGATCCGGGATAGCTACGCAGACAACCCCCCTCTGCGAGCGGAGATGCTGCAAAAGATCTGCCCCTTGGGGGCAGGAGAGCTCAAGAATGTTCGCCACCTCACTCTCCTCACCGGCATCCACCGGATCTGGTGCGGTAGCCTCCAGTGCATGCTCGAGCGGGTTCTTCATCAATTGCTCAGTGTATTCAACAGGGTCTTTTACTTCGCTTCTCGAGGCCGCCCGCCGTGCTGACTCCCTTGCCTGCTTTTCATTACTCACCAATAGCTTGGCGAGCTTGCTGCACAGATCGTCTTCACTCGGCCCTTCAAAACTGAGCACAAAATCACTGGGATCTTCAATCATTAGTTCAATGCCCAGATCCCGATGCCTGAGTTCTGGAGCGTTCTCAACACGTGATGCAGGGAATCCGGTTTCAAAACTTAATGAATCAACTGATGTGGCCGCCCAGGCATGACCCACTCCAGTCGTCCTTGCATTACGAACTGCGTCATTCTCTTCAAGTTTCTGAATATAAGACCAGTCCCACTGGACTTCACTGTAGGCCATGCGGAAATCGTGCATCACCGCTTGTCCCTGGAGAAACACAGGAACAAGCACATCGTCCAACCACTGCCCCGCTGATGGGCGCACCATTCTCAAATCGGACTGAGGGTCGTTGACCTCCGCACGCGCTTCCTGAAGATCAACGTCACTAAATTGGGAGTTTTGATTGATCTCCAATTCTCGCCAGAGCTTGTCTTTGCAAAAAATGTAGAGAAATCCAGGGCGTAGCAATGCCACCCCTTTACCCTGATAGATTGGTGCACCGCGCCCTTGCTGTACCGGGAGGTTATCGGCGATCTCCGCCAGAGGTTTGATCCTCAAAAGAGTATTCTCTTGGTAATCCTCACGCTCAATATTGGATCTTGCATGCTTAAGAAGAGGAACAGAGATCTTGCCTCCATCACGCTTGGGGATCGTCAGCACCAGGTCTTTGGGATCTGTATCGTCGTAGTCCGCTCTTCTGAGAATTGAGCGATCCAGAGACTCATCTAAAAAATCCACCGTGTCCGTCATACCCTCTCCCCTCCATCGCTTCCTTTCACCGCCTCTACTGAATCCCGCTCCAAGTGCCCGCCAATCACATCAATAATCAGTTTTCGATCAGAGCCCGGTAACTGTTCAAATTCCGTTTGGTCGGGAGAGGCACCTTTACGCTGACTAACCATTGCCAGTTCAGGAGACTGCTGCATTGCTGCCCGATCTCTATCAAGCACTGCAGGCAGTTCCGGAGCAACTGTACTCTCCCCCGAACCACTCCCCGGGCTGCCCCCGGAATTGATCTTGATCCCCGGCCCACTCAAGGTCACGCCGCTGGGGTCCAGCTTGATAAAGCTTCCACCCCCGGAAATCGTCAGCTCTGCTCCGGCATCCAGAACCACTTTGGCACCGGCCTTGTGATGCACTTCGGTGCCGGCTTCCGAGGCCATGGTGCGGGCGGTTTTCTGATGGTAGGTGCCGCCCACGGTCTGGCTGCAATCTGCGCCAACGGACAGCCGGTTTTCGCCGTCGGTGGTGCAATGGTCCGCCGCTTTGATGTGGCTGAACTGGTGGTTCTCCACCGTCAGGTGGCTGTCGTTCTTGATGACTTCGGTGCGGTTGTTTTCCGTCAGCAGGTCCAGGTCTTTCTGGGCGTGCACGTAGATCTGTTCTTCACCGGCTTCGTCTTCAAAGCGCAGTTCGTTGCTGCCCTCACCCTTGTGGGTTTTGGTCTTCAGGGTGGTTCTTGTTTTGTGCTCCGGCAGCGCATAGGGCGGTGTGTTGGTGGCGTGATAAGTGCGGCCGGTGATGATGGGCTGGTCAGGGTCGCCGTCCAGGAAGCTGACGATGACCTCGTGGCCAATTCTGGGCAAGGCCATGAAGCCGTATTGGCCACCGGCCCAGCCCTGGGCCACGCGCAACCAGGCGCTTGAGTGTTCGTCGTTCTTCGAGTATCTATCCCACGGGAATCTTACTTTCACCCGGCCGTACTGGTCGCAGTGGATTTCTTCACCCTCGGGGCCGGTGACGAGGGCCATCTGGGGGCCGTCCATCACGGGTTTGTGGTTGCACAGCGGGCGCCAGGTTTTGTCGGCCGGAATGGCGCTGAAATCGTTGTGGTAGCTGGTGGGCTCGCTACCGCCCTCTTCTTCCAGGGCCTGGGGCTGTTTGCCGGTGTGGGTAATAGCGGTGAGCAGCCATTCCCGGTTCAGGGTCTGGCTGTCGTGGTCCTGCAGTTCCACTTTGGCGCCGGGGGTGAAGTCCGGGCGGTTGCTTTTGCCGTTGGCCATGGTGGCGTCGTTTCTAAGGGCATCCAGTTTGTTCTGGGTGAACGGCTGGCCGCTGGCGTCGGCTTTGTAGCGGCCGGGGTAGTCGTAGTGCTGGTAGTCTTCCCGGTGGTTCGCGTCGGCAGCGCTGTGTTCATGCATCAGGGCGTAGGCGGGGTTCTTGAAGGTGTAGTCCTTCATGGCCACAGTGGCGGCTTTGACCCGTTCTTCGTAGGCGAACTGGAACACGCAGGCCTGCTTTGTGCTGCCACCGGCTTTGGTGTTGCAGGTAACCGGGTCCAGTTTCGGGGCGTCGCCGTGGTGGTCGGCAAGAATCAGTGCCGGTTG
>NZ_JACDWW010000049.1:0-805 GCF_016464145.1 Marinobacter sp. bablab_jr008 | reverse complement strand
GGACGCTCGACGGTGCTAACGTGGTTACGTAAGCATGGTCAGCAGGATTGGAGCCCGGCGGCCATGCTCTTGGTACGCAAGGGGGCTGCGATGAACAAATCGGATCTTCCACTTACACCAGAGCAGCGCATCAAAGAGCTGGAGCAGCAGCTAGATGAGGCCAACCAGAAAGCGCAATTCTTTGAATCCGTTGTGGATGTGCTTCAAAAAGACTATGGCTGTCGCGTTGTAAAAAAGCGGTCCGGCAAGTCCTCGCACAAAGACAAATCCAAGGCCTGAACGTTAGTCGGGCTTGCCGATATCTAGGTTTTCCCGTCAGGCCTATTATCAGTACTTCAAAGCGGATGCGGCTCGTAAGGCGCACAATCTCATGGCGCTGGACTTTGTACGGGAAGAGCGCCTGCATCAGCCTCGGCTGGGAACCCGCAAACTGCATTCGCTACTGAAACTGAATGCCCCTTTGCGCATGGGCCGGGACCGACTATTCGACCCCTTAAGAGCACACCGACAACTGGTTCCCCGAAAGCGGGCCTATCATAAGACCACGCATAGCCATCACCACTTTCGCTGTCATCCTAACCTGATTAGCCGGGTCCGGAGCAGGTTGTGCCAGTCGCGCCTGAGCAGCTCTGGGTGGCAGATATTACTTACCGACTCACCAGGGCTTGGCCTATCTCAGCCTGATTACGGATGCTTTCTCTCGCAAAATCGTGGGCTACCATGTCCATGACACCCTTCATACGGATTCTGTGATACAAGCTATGCGTAAGGCGTTGAAGGGAAGGAAACACTCTGGAGAACTCGT
>NZ_JACDWW010000048.1:0-1011 GCF_016464145.1 Marinobacter sp. bablab_jr008 | reverse complement strand
TTACTCGATGATCTTGGCGACCACGCCGGCACCAACGGTACGACCACCTTCGCGAATCGCGAAGCGCAGGCCATCTTCCATGGCGATCGGAGCGATCAGGGTGACGGTCATTTTCACGTTGTCACCCGGCATTACCATTTCTACGCCTTCCGGCAGTTCGCAAGAACCGGTCACGTCAGTGGTCCGGAAGTAGAACTGCGGACGGTAGCCCTTGAAGAACGGAGTATGACGACCACCTTCTTCTTTGGACAGCACGTACACTTCACACTCGAACTTGGTGTGCGGCTTGATGGAGCCCGGTACACACAGAACCTGACCACGCTCAACGTCGTCACGCTTGGTACCACGCAGCAGAACACCAACGTTCTCGCCGGCACGACCTTCGTCCAGCAGCTTGCGGAACATCTCAACACCGGTACAGGTGGTCTTGGTGGTGTCGCGGATACCCACGATTTCCACTTCGTCACCAACCTTGATGATGCCACGCTCAACACGACCAGTTACTACGGTACCACGACCGGAGATGGAGAATACGTCCTCGATCGGCATCAGGAACGGCTGATCGATCGCACGCTCCGGCTCAGGGATGTAGTCGTCCAGGGCTTCTACCAGCTTCTTGACAGCGGTAGTACCCATTTCGTTGTCGTCTTTGCCTTCCAGCGCCATCAGGGCAGAACCGGTGATGATCGGAGTGTCGTCACCCGGGAAGTCGTACTGGCTCAGCAGGTCACGAACTTCCATCTCGACCAGCTCCAGCAGTTCCTCGTCGTCTACCATGTCGGCCTTGTTCAGGAACACAACGATGTAGGGAACGCCAACCTGACGGGACAGCAGGATGTGCTCACGAGTCTGCGGCATGGGGCCGTCAGCTGCGGAGCAAACCAGGATCGCGCCGTCCATCTGTGCCGCACCAGTGATCATGTTCTTCACATAGTCAGCGTGGCCCGGGCAGTCTACGTGGGCGTAGTGACGGGTCGGAGAATCGTACTCTACGTGAGAGGTCGCGATGGT
>NZ_JACDWW010000047.1:0-9650 GCF_016464145.1 Marinobacter sp. bablab_jr008 | reverse complement strand
GTAAAAACCCTTCCCAGCCCCAGGCAGGAAACGTAGCATCTGGCATGACGGCGGTGTCTCGGACGGTGATTTGCTCGCACAAACAACCTAACCCGTTTCACCGTCCGTCCCTACCTCTTTCCCGCTAATCCGCGATGAACCTTTTTTTTGCAGGGTCAGGCCGCTTCGCGGGTGGTGGTACTGGTGCTGGCCGTGACATCCGCTTCCCGCTGCCACTCCGGCGGCATCCACAAGTGTTTCAGTCGAGCCAGCAGTCCGCCGGGCTTGCCCATGTCGCGGAACATGTCCACGTACTCATGCGTCCAGCTGACGATCAGGTTGTTTGAGTGCACCGGGCGGGTAATGCCGTAACGGATCGGTTCGGCAGCCTTTTCTTCGACAAAGGTGCCAAAGAGGCGGTCGAAAATGATGAACACCCCACCATAGTTGGTGTCGATGTAGCCGGTGTTGCTGGCATGGTGCACGCGGTGATGATTGGGCGTATTGAAAATGAACTCGATTGCCGGGTGCAGCCTGGTGACCAGCGTGGTGTGAATGAAGAACTGGTACACCAGTGACAGCGCAAAGCTCACACCAATCCATACCGGATTGAAGCCGATGAATGCCAGTGGCACGTAGAACAGCCAGCCGCCATTGAAAATGTTGGTGGCATTCTGGCGCATGGCGGTCGAGAAATTCATGCGTTCCGAGGAGTGATGGGTAACGTGTGCACACCACAACCAGCGCACACGGTGTGACGCGCGGTGAGACCAGTAAAATACAAAGTCGGTCAGTACCCAGAGCAGGGCGCCGGTTGCCCAGTTCAGCTCGATGTCGAGCAGGCGATAGTGATAGGCCAGTGCATAGACCGGAAAGGCGATGATGCCGGCAAACAGCAGTTCGGTAATCTGGTAACCGGCACCCAGCATGAAGTTGCGCACGGCCTCACCGGTGTCCATCAGCACGGGGTTGTTCCGGATGCGCAGGTATTCCCACACGGCCACACCAATAAAGAACGGCGTGGCAATCATGAAAATCAGCTGACGTTCGTCCAGTGCCAGCCATGGCGCAACGGTGGCCCAGAGTTCGGCCATCCCACTTTGGGTCCAGACGTTGGTGATCATGTCGATGAGGCTCATGGCAGCTCCCCTGTTGCTATGAATATTGTTATGGCTATTCGGGTTGTTGTGCGTCGCCTGGCAGATACCGGGCTTCTGATGTGGTTATTATTTCGGCAGTCGGTCAATATTTATTGACTATCCATGACTTGAAATTGACTATTGGTGACATGTACTACAGTCATAGAGAGACCAGAGCATGGCCAGCGTGATCCGTGTGACCGGGGCGTGGACCCAGTTGCTTGCCGACTGGCTGGACAGCGAGCATCTGCTGGCACCAGATATCCGGGCCGTTCTGGCCCGGTGGGCACCCGACGACATCGTGCCGTTGGCGGTCTGGCAGGACCTGCTGGAGCGGGCCACGGCACTGCGCCCGCAATTGCCGGCACCCGGTCTGGCCATTGGCGCAATGGTGCAACCCCGGCATGTCGGGGTTATGGGGTATGTAGTGCTGGCCAGCAGCAATCTGGGCGAGGCCCTGCTGGCCTACCAGCGTTACGAGCGGCTGTTCTATGGGGCCGATCTGGCCGAGATCAGCATGGAAGGCGGCGATGTCGAGATTCGCTGGGAGCGCAGCAGCGCCTCCATGGGGCAGCTCATGGACTCGGTCGGCATTGCCTCGCTGATCACGTTTCTGCGTCGGCAGGTAGACAATGCGCCGCCACCGTCCCTGATTACCTTCATCAATTCCTCGCCGGATACACCCGAAGAAAGGGCCGCCTACGAATCATTTTTTGGCTGTCCTGTCCGGTTTGATGATGGCTATACGCGTGTGCGTTTCCCTGTCAGCTACCTGTCGATTGCCATGCCGCACAGCGATCCGGGTTTGCGCGCCTTGCTGGACCGGCAGGCAGAAGCATTACTGTTGGCACTGCCGGATTCGGATGCATTTGACCGTGCCCTGCAGCAGGTGATGCTGCGGCTGTTGCCGGAAAACAATGCCACCCTGCAACGCGCGGCCGATGCATTGCATGTCTCCTTGCGTACGCTGCAGCGTCGCCTCGACAAGCGTGACCTCACCTGGCAGCAACTGCTTGACCGTACCCGTGAACAACTGGCGCGTCAGTACCTGGCGGACCGTTCGCTGATGCTGGGCGACATTGCACTGTTGCTGGGGTTTTCCGAGCAGAGTGCGTTCAACCGTGCCTTCAAACGCTGGACCGGGCAAACCCCGGCACGCCTGCGCAAGTCTTTGGCTATGCTTTGATTCAGGTCATCGCACGGGTGCGGCCTTGCTGTGTTTCATGAAGCAAGGCAAAAAGAGCGGGGGTAAACAAAGGTATGTTCAAGCAAATTTTCAAGAACCGGGTTTATCTGGTGTGCCTGATGCTCAGCATTGTTCTGGCTCCGGTTTCACATGCAGCGGAAGAGTTGGTGGATTTTGACATCACCGGGTCATGGGTATCCGAGCCGCAACTGGGGCAGCTTGGTTTTGTGCAGGTTTCTTACACGTTCAGTCGGGATGGTGCTTTTTCGCAGAAGGTGGATTTCAAAAGCTTCTGTGGCATGGGGGCCGTCACGCCGGATTGCGACTATTTCTGGAGTGTGTCGCAGGGAAAGTACTCACTGAATGGCAGCGTTCTCAAGCTGCATCACGAGAAGGCAAGTTCCCATCTTAAATATCAGGGAAAGGCAGAGCCCGTGTTGCGTGACATGGAAATGCAGCCCATGACAGAGGAAATGCGGCTGGGTGTGGATCAGGGCAAGCTTGTGTTCACCAACAAGAAGGGACAGGCACAGATTTTCAGTCCTGTGTCAGTCGGGGACTAGGATTTTTACTGTGCCGGCCACGGCTGACCAGCACAGCGGGTTCCTTACTTTGGCGATGGGCGTATCGGGCGTGCTGGACGCATGGGCGTTATTGGCTGGATATCGGGTTGCCAGAGATAATCGTCCCCATCATGGTGGCCTTCAGACGGTGCTGCCTTGCAGCGATCAGGCACGATAATGCTGCGGCCGTTATTGCCGGGGTTGGCATCACTGCCAGCTGGTGTGGAGAGGTTGTAGCGGGCATCACTGGTCGGCTGGAATTCCTGCGCATCTGTCCAGGTGACAGAGCCACCCTTGACTGCGGCCTGTGCTGCACCATCAATGCCTGAAAGGCTGATGGAGCCCTTGGGCTCGCCATCAATGGTCCGCTCCAGCGTGGTCACGCCATAATTTGTGCTGCTCATGTCGGACTGACCGATATTCCTGATTGTCATGCTCACCCGGCATTCATTATCAATCTGCATCTGGTCAATGGTGAGGTCCGGCTGTGAGGGGGTGCAGTTCAATGTTTTTGAAAGGGAGTTATTGGTTTCACTGGCTTCGGGAATGATGCTGGAGTCGTCAATGACGGCCACGTAGTTGGCTTGACCACTCACGACATGATCCGGGTGGGTGTCGGTGTACGTGTAGGATCCCCCGGCAGGGACGAGTTCTGCCTTGTCCATGATCGCATTGCCAACCGGGCTGCCGTCCTTGCGCAGCGAGAGTCCGGGCGAGTACCCCACATACATGGCCTTGTCCGGCAGATTGCCAGGCCCCAGGTTGCGCACGGTAATCACCGGCTGGCACTGGCCATTGACCGTCAGGTCGGTGATGGTGAGGTCGGGCAGTGAGAATGCCTGTGTGGCCGGGCTGGCAAGCAGCACGATGAGCGCCGGGATTGTGCGTAATTTCATGAAAGCCTCCTTCCTTCATCTCAGTTAAGCACTTTTTAGCCAATGAGCAGTTGATGCATCTCAAGCTCATGGGCGCCGCCATGCAGCGCAGGGGCTTTCACGACGTGGTTAGCCCAGTGCCCGCCGCCACAGCCAGCCACCCAGCAGCAAAGAAAAGCCGATCATGCCCACCATGTTCCGGTTGCGATATAGCCAGCTACCGTTCTTTTTATCCATGAAGGTCACCAGCTCTTCTGGCACGGCACCTTGGCCAACCACGACCTCCAGCGAGTGTGGTTTCATGTTTTCCAGCCGGGTCAGATCAATCCTGATCACGGTTTCGGTATCGGCCGGAATGTTGAAGCGCTGCAGCTGGACCAGTTGCAGCACACCTTTCGTGCTTTCGCGTGCTTTCAGCAGCTCATCAAACTGCTCGGGTGTCATCAGCTCACGCAGCACATTGTCCGTCAGCTTGATGGTCTTGCCTCCAACGTTCAGCGCCAGTCCTTCTTCCGGTTTGAAGCGGGCCATTTCCTGTGCAGGAAAACGCGCGATATTGCTGCCGGCAGGGACGGGAACACCTTCTGGCATGATGTCGAATGATGTAACGCTGAGTGCGTCTTCATCGCCTTCTTCGGCCAGATAGTTGGTCATTACCCAGACAGAGCCGCCCTCGGGGTCGACCACAAACGGCTTTGAAGATCTCGTGTGGCCGGGATTGGCCAGTCCTTTTACATCGGTAATGACAAAATTGTCGATCAGGACCGAGGGATGGGGCGCGCTTTCAGCCTGTGCCGGCACAGCGGGAACAAGCAGTGCAAGAAAGAGGGCAGCGGTAACAAGGCCCTGTCGGGCGTGTGACGCAAAAAAGGAAAGAGCCATGAAGTAACCCGACAGTCAGGATGATGATTGCGTGCAATCCTGCCATCGGGTTGCCTGAGCGACAAGTGCGATCAACCGTCTCAAGCGGACTGTAATGCATCCATGCACAGCACGACCTGACCCAGCCCAGGCCGCATCACCACGCAGGAAAACGTCATGCACAGACGCTGCTCGGTCAGTGACAGATAGGGGCGGGTGATCTGCACCCGGCCCGGTTGCTCCAGCGCATTGCGAAAGTACTGGCGACGGGCCCAGCAGGCACCACGGGCATCGGCAAGGGGATGATGACGGCCTTGCAGGGCATGCGGTGTCAGTTCCGTGTCGCCAATCTGGTATCCCTGACTGTCGATCACGTAAACGCGGGTAATCTCCACGTCCGGAATTTCACGCACGATGCTGCCCAGGTCCCTGCCATCACGATAGGCATTCCATACCGTCATGAAACGGCTGCGCATCCGTAACTCGGTTCTGTCGATCACGGACTTGCCGGCACCCATCAGTGCGGCCGCCTTGTCCCTGATGGTTGCGGTATCCGGCAGGTGGCGGTCAGCCGGGGCAAACCAGTTGCCCTGCAACAGTTCGGCATCGGCATCAATGGCAATCCTGGCCTGATGCTCGGTGGTTATGCCATCCACCAGAACAAGTGATCCGGATTCGCGCAGTAGCGACACCATGTGGGGAAACAGCCGGGCGGCACGTGACGACTGCTCTGCGTTCTGGATTAGCGCCGGGTCCAGCCGGACAATGTCGGGGCATAGTGCCAGCACACGTTCGTAGTTGGAGGCGCCCGCACCAAAGTCATCAATGGCAATGCCAAAGCCGCACTCGCGAAACGATGCCACAAAGTCCGTGATCTCGGCGTCGCCCAGTTTTTCGCTTTCGGTAATCTCCAGAACAATGCGTGAATGCTGTACGCCCTGGGCAGTCAGTTCGCGCAGCGCTTCTTCCGGCGTGAAGAGGCGGTGCCGGATGGTCTGGGGTTGTACCGGCAAAAACAGCCATTCATTGTCATGCGGTACCGGCGGGGCATTGCGGGTATGCACCGCCAGCGCTATCCGGTCCATGTCGGCAACCTGTTGCTCCGGCAGCTTGTGCATCAGCGTTTCGGCGACTTCGCTGCGACCATTCCGTCTGACCAGCAGCTGGGCCTCCATGCCGACCGTGCGCTGCAGGGCAGGGCTGATGATGGCCTGGTAGAGGCTTTGCAGTTCCGTATCGCCTGATACACCGATACTCATGCCATTCTCCTCGCGCACATGGTTGTTACGGGGCGGAAAACTGACGGGCTGGTTCATTCAGCGTACTTCTTGAAAGTGGCCATCTGCATTGGCAAGCGGGCAATGCACGGCATGAAGGGTTTAAACAGGAGAGGCAAGCCCTGTGCCATCACGATGGTATGAGGGATGAATGCCATGCATTTCGTGATGAAGTTCACGATAGCGCGGCTGAATGATGATTATGTGAACGGAACATGCTGGATGGATGACGGCAGCAGCAAAATGGCGGTGGTTTTATTCACTGCTTTTTGCATTGCGATGGTGCGTGCGCAAAGGCTTTGCACCGCAACAATACAGGACGGCATGACACGATACGTCGCAACACAGACAAAGGCATCAACGCGATGACGGCAAGGCCCCGCTGAACTCCGCTTCAATATCTGCGCCAATCTGTTGTGCCAGCGTGATGGCACGCTCCGCCGCAGGGGAAAGGGTGCGGTCCTTCAGCCATATCGCATAAACATCTGCAAACACGGGCGATGCCCCGGATGTTTGCAGTTTGCGCAGTTTGGGTCCGTTGCGGCTGATGATGGCGTCCGGCAACAGGCCCAGCACATCGGTCTCGGCAATCAGTCGGGCCAGCATGGCAATGTCGTCACACTCCACGGCCAGCGGAAAGGACTGGCCAGACGCAAAGCCGAAATCGGCTGCCAGTGAGTCCAGCAAGAGGGGGGAGGTAGAGATCAGGGCAACGCCGTACCGGGTCATGTCTGCTGCATGCACGGCGTCCTTGCGCAGCAAGGGGTGTCCTGCACGACAGTACAGTCCGCCATACTGCTTGCCGACGGGTGCCATGGCGTAATGCTCGTTGCGCAGCATCTGGCGCGGATCACCCAGGCAAACATCTATTTCCTGTGCCTCCAGTTGCAACAGCAGTTGCGGCAGCTTGCCAAAGCGCAAACGGTTAACCACCTGCGGGCTTTGCCGGCGCAACCCGGTCAGCAGGGAGGGGACAATGGTGGCGGCCGGTACCGGACCGGCACCAATCAGCAGTTCGCCGGCATCACCGGTTTTCATCAGTGCCAGATCCCGCATCATGCAACTGCTGTCAAACACCAGTTCACGTGCCCGCCGCAAGACCACGTCACCGGCCTGCGTCAGCGTGATGCCATGAGGGCCACGGTCGACCAGCTGCATGCCAACGCGCTCCTCCAGCGCCTGAATGCTGCGGCTGAATGCCGCCTGACTCAGGTGAACGCGCTCGGCTGCCGGGGCAAAGCGGCCTTCTTCCACCAGGGCAATGAAATGGCTGAGTCGACGAAGGTCCATGGTCTGGCGTCGTGTTGTGGTAAACGCAATATATCATGGCTTTATTTGCAATTGACACAATATGGTGCCGGGCGCAGTCTGCATTCAATCCATGGTTTTCCCGGCAGGTGAGCCTTTGATGAATCCCTGTTTGCTGCGCCTTCACTTGTCATGGTGGTTCATGCTGCCGGGATTTTTATTACGGGTGTCATGCCAGGCAGCTACTGTTTAACAACGGGCAGGTTTTGCTGCGCCATCCAGGCCGCCCTTAATGCAACACGGGTTGTTGCCATATCACGGCAAGACACTCATCCACGACCATAATGACAGGCACCGATGATGCGCATCCTGACGATCAGTTTTTTTGCCGTTGCACTGGCGGCCTGCTCCCGCGAAGTCCCCAAGGTAGAGGGAGCTGATGCGGCCGGCTTTTCTGCACCAACCAGTGCCACGGTGAAGACACAGGCCGACACCACCGCAGGTCTTCCGGCGGAGGACGGCATTGACATGCAGGAGGCCGAACGCGGTCTGGTTGCACGCGAACCTTCGCTAAAGGTGATGGCAGCAGATGGCAGCGTGGCCTACGACGCCGACGGTTACCAGTTCATCAAGGGTGATGCGCCCGGCAGCGTGAACCCCGGCCTGTGGCGACAGGCCAAGCTTAATAACCTGCATGGTCTGTACAAGGTGGCACACGGCGTTTACCAGTTGCGTGGTTACGATCTGGCCGTGATGTCCATCATCGAAGGCAAGAGCGGCTGGATTGTGGTGGACCCGCTCACGTCAAAAGAAACTGCCACCCGTGCCATGGCATTTGCGCGCAAGACACTCGGCAACAAGCCGGTGGTCGCCATCATTTTTACGCACAGTCATGTTGACCATTTTGGCGGAGCTACCGCCATTGCCTCGCCGGAAGACGTCGCTGCCGGAAAAGTGCGTGTGATTGCCCCTGCCGGCTTTCTGGAAGAAGCCACCAGCGAAAACATTCTGGCCGGCCCGGCCATGGGACGTCGCGCCATTTACATGTATGGCCGCGATCTGCCGCGCAGCGAACGCGGCAAGGTCGACAATGGTCTGGGCAAGGAACCGGCCATGGGCACTATCGGCATCCTGCGCCCGACCGAGCTTGTCGATCGCACGCCGCAAACCGTGGATGTGGACGGCGTGGAGTTTATTTTCCAGTACACGCCAGGCTCCGAAGCCCCTGCAGAAATGACATTCTATCTGCCCGCGAAGAAAGCCTTTTGCGGTGCCGAGGTAATGAGCCGCACGCTGCACAACCTTTACACCCTGCGTGGCGCAAAAGTGCGTGATGCCAATCGCTGGTCCGGATATATCGACGATGCCATTGACCGTTTCCCGGGCAGTGAGGTCATGTTTTTCAGTCATCACTGGCCCGTGTTTGGCAAGGACCGCATTGCCGCCCTGATGAAGGATCAGCGCGATACCTATCGCTACATTCACGACCAGACGTTGCGTCTGGCCAATCAGGGCCATGGTCCGCGCGAAATCGCCGAGCAGATAAAGTTGCCGAAATCGCTCACCCGCCACTGGTGGAACCGTGACTACTACGGCACCGTGAAGCACGATGCCAAGGCGGTTTACCAGATGTATTTTGGCTGGTATGACGCCAATCCCGCCTCGCTCGATCCGCTCCCGCGTGCCGAGCAGGGCAAGCGCTATGTTGCCTTCATGGGCGGTGCGGCCAATCTGCTCAAGCAGGCTCAGGTATCGTTTGATGCAGGGGATTACCGCTGGGTGGCTGAGGTGCTCAGTCACCTTGTAGCGGCAGAACCCAAAAATGTTGCGGCCAGATCACTGCTGGCACAGACCTATGACCAGCTGGGTTACCGCGCCGAGTCCACCGCCTGGCGCAACGCCTATCTGAGTGGTGCTTACGAACTGCGGCATGGCGAGCCGGAGAAGGGCGTTAATCTGGCCAATGCCACCGAGTTGCTCAACCAGACGGCACCCGAGCAGTTCATGCAGATGTTTCAGGTGGCCCTTAATGGCCCGGATGCAGAAGACGTGGCGCTCACCATCAATTTTGATTTCCGCGACGTGAATGAGCAATACGTGGTGAATATCGAGAATGCCGTCCTGCGTTTTCGCAAGGCTCCGCCGGCCAAGAATGCCAACGCTACCCTGGCGCTGACACGACCCATGCTGGTCAAGCTGGTGACCAAGCAGGTGGGTATCAAGGATGTGCTGACATCACCCGACCTGAAGATCAGCGGCAGCACGCTGGACCTGATCAAGTTCTTCTCGCTGCTCGACAAGCCTGATCTGGTGTTTCCTATCGTTACGCCAAAAGCGTTAGCCGACTGATAAAAAAAGGGGCCGTAAGGCCCCTTTTTTATGGTTCATCGCGGAATACCGGGAAAAGCGGCTTTGATCTTCAAAAAGAAGTAGCTGTTATCCCGGTAACCGTAGGCCATGCGTTTGATGACCTTGATGCGATTGTTGACGCCCTCCAGCAGGCTGGTGTTCAGGTGATGGGT
>NZ_JACDWW010000046.1:0-167833 GCF_016464145.1 Marinobacter sp. bablab_jr008 | reverse complement strand
GTTGATGGATCTGACCCAAGTACGAACCGGCATCCCTGTCCCCGAGTTCAGGGCAAGTTAATGGCATGAGCCGTATACGTGGTCCGTATGTACGGTTCTGTGAGAGGGATGAGGCGGTAACGCCTCACCCTACTCGCTGTTATTGGGCCATCGCTTAACCAGTGCGGCGCAGATCCGGTGAACGAACCGGGCGCAGGGCCTCGGTATGGCTGCGATTGCCCAGAAAGTCGGGCCGCGGTTTGTTGCCGCAGAATGGCTGTTCCAGACGGTTTTCCACACTGTTGTAGACGAAGAACAGATTGCTGCGGGGCCAGGGTGACATATTGGCATTGGAGGCATGCAACGTGTTGCACTCGAATATGATCAGAGAGCCCGCTGGCCCGGTAGGCGCCTGGATGCCGTACTGATCGGCCATCTTCTGCAGGTCCTGCTCGTTGGGGACCCCCAGCTCCTGCTTTTTCAGTGAGGACTGGTAGTTGTCCTCGGGCGTGCGGCCGACACAGGGCACAAACGTTTTGTGGGAGCCGGGAATCAGCATCAATGGGCCGTTGAATGGTGTGTTGTCGGTGAGGGCGATGGAAAAGCTGACGGCCCGCATGCGCGGCATACCGTCCTCGGCGTGCCAGGTCTCGAAATCCGAATGCCAGTCAAAGCCCTTGCCGTGGAAACCGGGTTTGAAATTGATGCGTGACTGGTGGATGTAGGCATCACTGCCCAGTAGCTGGTGCACCATATCCAGCAGGCGGGACTCCCGGGTCAGTCGGTCGAAGCGATCAGACAGTTCGTGGATCCCGAAAATAGAGCGGATTTCCTGCTTGCCCGGCTCAGTAATAGTGCCTTCGGAACGCAGGATGCTGTCGTCATTCTCATAGGCTCGCAGGTCGTCCCGGAAACGTTTGACCGTTTCCTGATCCAGAAAGTTGTTAAATACCAGAAAGCCGTCCCGTTCATACCGGGCCAGTTCAGTTTCGCTCAGCGGCCCATTGTGGCGGTCGGTTCCCTGGCTGTGGATAACCGGGTCCTTGCGCTCGAAACTCTCTGCCGGGCGCTCGAGGCGGGTGGGATAAAAGTCGTCAGTACGATTGTCCATTTTCGAACCTCCTTCTTTTATACGCGAGAATGGTGATGTCTCTAAAAGTCGTTAAACCTCAGTGCATTGTGAGAAAAGTGGTAAGGCAGGGGGAAAGTTGAGGTCGTATCAACGGGATTTCAACCCCGGTTTCCGGATGGTCATGAACAGGCAAAAATGTCCCGGGCAGCGCCCGGGACGGGAAAATACCGGAGGTTAACCGGTAAAGGCCATCTCTTCCGGCGCCACCTGCATGAGGTTGCGGGTCGGGCTCAGCATGCTGGTGGCGTGGGCCTGGGCCCGGGGCAGCAAGCGCTCATAATAGAACTCGGCGGTCGCCAGCTTGGTGCGGTAAAAGGCGTCAGATTCATCGCCGCCGTTTTCCAGTTTATCGCTGGCCACCGCCGCCTGGCGTAGCCACATATATGCCATGGTCACGTAGCCGCTGTACATCAGGAAGTCGTTGGCGGCGGCGCTGACCACGTCGCGATCCTTGCGTGCTGCCAGCATCACGCGCACGGTCAGCAGGTTCCATTGGGCGGTCAGTTTCAGCAGCTCCACCGCCATCGGCCGCAGTTGTTTGTTGGTCAGGTGCTTGCGGGCAAAATTGGCCACCTTGAGGGTGAATTCCCGCACTGCTCCGCCCTGGGTCATCAGTAAGACCTTGCGCCCGAGCAGGTCCAGGGCCTGGATGCCGGTTGTACCTTCGTACAGGGTGGCAATACGGGTATCCCGGACAATCTGCTCCATACCGTGTTCGCGGATGTAGCCATGACCGCCGAACACCTGCATGCCCAGATTGGTGGCCTCACAGCCCAGCTCGGTCAGGAATCCCTTCAGGATTGGCGTCAGGAAGCCGAGTTTGTCGTCATATTTCTCAACCTTGGCGGTATCGCCAGCGGTATGCGCTTCCACCATATGGTCCGCGATCTTGGCGGCGTAATAGAGCATGGAGCGGCCGCCTTCGGCGATGGCTTTCTGGGTCAGCAGCATACGCCGGACATCGGCATGGTGAATCAGGCTGTCGGCAACCTCATCCGGCTCTTTCTTGCCGGACAGCGCCCGCATGGAACGGCGCTCCTTGGCGTAATCCAGAGCCCACTGATAGGACAGCTCGGCGGGGCCAACCCCCTGAATTGCCGTACCGATGCGGGCTGTGTTCATAAAGGTGAACATGCACTCCAGGCCCTGATTCTCCGGGCCGATCAGATAGCCGGTGGCGCCATCGAAATTCATCACACAGGTGGCCGAAGCCTTGATGCCCATTTTCTTCTCCAGCGCGCCGCAACTGACGGCGTTGCGCTCACCGACACCACCCTGGGCATCGGGCAGGAACTTGGGCACGATAAACAGGCTGATGCCTTTGGTGCCTTTCGGGGCATCCGGCAGACGGGCCAGCACGATGTGAACGATGTTTTCGGTCAGATCGTGCTCACCTGAGGAAATGAAGATCTTGGTGCCTGTGAGTTTGTAGCTGCCGTCGGCCTGGGGTTCGGCCCGGGTTTTGACCTGGCCCAGATCGGTGCCGCACTGGGGCTCGGTCAGGCACATGGTGCCGCCCCAGCGGCCTTCGGTCAGTGGCACCAGATAGGTCTGCTGCTGTTGTTCATCGCCGTGCAGGTAAATGGTATTCATGGCCCCCAGGGACAGGCCCGGGTACATGGAAAAGGACCAGTTGGCGGTGCCCATCATTTCCTGCTTCAGCAGGCCCATGGACGCCGGCAGGCCCTGGCCACCGAATTCCTCCGGCGCCGACAGTCCCTGCCAGCCGCCCATCACATATTGCTTATAGGCGTCTTTATAGCCTTTGGGTGTAGTCACTTCACCGTTTTCCAGGTGGCACCCTTCTTCGTCGCCGGACTGATACAGCGGGCTCAGCACCTCTTCGCAGAAACGGCCGCATTCGCTCAGAATGGCGTCGACAATGTCGGGCGTGGCGTTCTCACCGGAGGCCAGTGTCTGGTAGTGCCGCGGGTAATCGAATACGTCATTGAGCAGGAATTTCATGTCCCTCAGGGGCGCTTTATACACAGGCATAGCCAGTCCTCACATGCATTGATCATCCGGAATTGGTTGGGCCAGAAAGGCCACTGTGTGTGCAGTTGTACGGTATTCCCGGCGGGCTGCCATTGACGGAAAGCGCTGGTGCTGATGTCAGAATGGACAATTGGCTGAAATGACGGTTGGGCCCGGGGACTGATCGGGCACGGTCATGGGACCGTAATGCTGTAAACGTTCTGTTGCTATCCGGTAGTCGCCAAGGAGTGTAAAAGTCATGCAAACGCAGCCTTTCCCCGGTCTTTTCCGTAGTCTTCGAAGCGGTGGTCTTATACTGTTAATGACCCTGATGCTGGCAGGGTGTGCCGGGCCGAATCTGGAGGATTATCAGGGCCAGGCACCGGAGCTGGTGCCCTCGGAGTTTTTCCGGGGCGAACTTTCGGCCCGGGGTGTGGTCAAGGACTACGCCGGCCAGGTTATCCGTACCTTCGACGCAGACATTGTGGCCAGTTGGGATGAAAACGGTGTCGGTACGCTGGATGAGGTGTTCCGTTTCAACGACGGCGAGGTCCAGACCCGGATCTGGACGCTGACACCGGACAACGGCAGCTATCACGCCAGCGCCGGCGACGTGGTGGAAGCCGGCACCATGCGCTGGCAGGGCAACGCCATACACATGAATTATGTCCTGCGGGTGGCATACGGCGATGGCACGATCGATGTCCGGATGGACGACTGGATGTACCTGGTTACTCCCGACACCCTGATCAACCAGACCACCATGAGCAAGTGGGGTGTCGATGTGGGTGAAGTGGTGTTGGTGATTCAGAAACATGAAAGCGGGGCTGTCCCGCAGAACTGAACTCGGAAAGGTTTGCGATACCCATGTGGAAGCAATGGCTGATTGCGGTGGTACTGGTTGCAGCGGGTGCCGGAAGTGCGGTGTTCTTTTTGGCGATGGATTCCTCGTCCACAGAACAGGCCGGTGAGGAGCCGAGGGCCAGCAAAGTCAGTGCAGTGGCGCCCAAATTGCAGCAGGTCAGGGATGAGATTCGTTCGGTGGCCAACCTCAAGGCACTGAATGCCGTGGAACTGACCACCGAAGTCACCGGTCGGGTGGTGCAGATCAACCTCGAACCCGGACAGAAAGTATCTCAGGGCGATGTCCTGTTACGTCTCGACGATCGTCAGGCCCGTGCTGATCTCCAGGTGATTGAAGCCCAGCTGGCCGATGCCAGGCGGCAACTGGAGCGGGCCCAGCGTTTG
Organism: Marinobacter sp. bablab_jr008; assembly: GCF_016464145.1. Taxonomy (NCBI): domain Bacteria; kingdom Pseudomonadati; phylum Pseudomonadota; class Gammaproteobacteria; order Pseudomonadales; family Marinobacteraceae; genus Marinobacter; species Marinobacter sp. bablab_jr008. Next base: position 163,500 of record NZ_JACDWW010000046.1, on the reverse strand, counting down.
CGCTCCAACAATAGCGTGTCCCAGTCCCAGGTGGATGAACTGGTCACCGCCGTGAGTGTGGCTGAAGCCCAGCGACAGGCTGCCCGGGTGCGGCTGGAAAACCATCGCATTGAAGCGCCGTTCTCCGGTGTGGTGGGCCTGAGCGACATCAGCGTGGGGGCATATCTGCAAGCGGGCACCACCATTACCACGCTGGACACCACCGATCGAATGGAAATGGGTTTTGCGGTTCCGGAACGTTTTGTCGGCCAGGTTCGGGTAGGCCAATCGGTGATTGCCTCCTCGCCGGCATTCCCAGACGAGGTCTTCCGGGGAGAGCTGGTGGAACTCGCCACCCGCATCAGCGAATTGAGCCGAACCCTGTCGGTGCGAGCCATTATCGATAATCCGGACGGTCGTCTGCGGCCGGGCCAGTTCATGTCGGCGTCACTGACCCTGCAGGAACGGGAAGGGCTGGTGATTCCGGAGCAGGCAGTGATGATTCGTGGCGACGACAAGTATGTGTTTGTTGCCGAAGACGGCGTGGCACGCCGGGTATCGGTGGCGACCGGTTCGCGCATGCCCGGTCTGGTGGAAATTACCTCTGGCCTGACCCTGGACGATGCCGTGGTAGTAACCGGGCAGGATCGCCTGAGTACCGGCGACCGCATTGAAGTACAGAGTAACGACCAGGCGATTCCGGAAAACCGGTTTGCCCGGACCGTGGAGTCCTGATCCATGGTGCTGTCCGATGTCTCCATCAAACGCCCGGTGTTTGCCACCGTTCTGAGCCTGCTGATTGTCGTATTCGGCGTGGCCGCCTTGCTGGGCTTGCCGGTTCGGGAATATCCGGATATTGATCCGCCGGTGGTTTCGGTGTCCACCGATTACACCGGCGCTGCGGCGGAAGTGGTCGACACCCAGATTACCCAGGTGATTGAAGGGGCCATCAGTGGCATTGAAGGCATTCGCTCCATCGAATCCTCAACCGAACAGGGTGAATCCCGAACCTCCATAGAATTTGATACCTCCCGGGATGTAGACATTGCCGCCAACGACGTACGCGATGCGGTGTCCAGGGTTCTGAACCAGTTGCCGGATGAGGCCGATCCCCCGGTGGTTCAAAAAGCCGATTCCGATGCCCGGCCGATGATGTGGATAACTCTGATCAGTGACGTCTGGGACAGTGCCGAACTCAGTGACTTCGCCGATCGGGTTCTGGCCGACCGGTTATCGGTTCTGGACGGTGTTGCCGATGTCCGGATTGGCGGTGAACGCCGTTACGCCATCCGGGTCTGGCTCGACCGCACCCGCCTGGCGGCCCGCAACATAACCGTTGCTGAGGTGGAGCAGGCACTGCGGCAGAACAACGTGGAGTTACCGGCCGGTTCAGTGGACTCCTCCACCCGCAACTTTACCGTGCGCGCGGAAGGGCGGTTGTCCAATGTGGAAGATTTCCGCAATCTGGTGATCCGCCGGGATGGCAACGACCTGTTGCGCCTGGGCGAGGTTGCCAATGTTCAGGTCGGGGTGGAATCGGATGTTGGTCGTTTGCGGGCCAATGGCGAAACCGCTATCGGGATGGGGGTAATCCGCCAGTCCAAGGCCAACACGGTAGCGGTGTCGGATGCGGTGAAGGCGGAGCTGGTGAAGATTCGCGAGACCTTGCCGCCGGAAGTGCGTATTGCCGAGAGCTATGACGAATCGGTGTTTATCCGGGCTTCGATCAAAGAGGTTCTGACCACGCTGGCGATTGCGGTATCGCTGGTGATACTGGTTATTTTCCTGTTCCTGCGCTCCTGGCGCGCAACCCTGATTCCGGCGGTCACCATTCCGGTGGCGGTGATCGGTGCGTTTATTGGCCTGGGTTTCCTGGGCTTTTCCATCAACGTACTTACCCTGTTGGCCATCATTCTGGCCATCGGCCTGGTGGTGGACGATGCCATTGTCATGCTGGAGAACATCCAGCGTCGCATTGATGAAGGCGAACCACCGTTGCTGGCGGCCTACCGGGGCGCCAAGCAGGTGGCTTTCGCGGTGATCGCCACCACGCTGACTCTGGTGGCGGTGTTTGTGCCCATCTCGTTCATGGGCGGCAACGTGGGCCGGTTGTTTGCGGAATTCGGCTTCACCCTGGCTGCCGCCGTGGTGGTCTCCAGCCTGGTCGCTCTGACCCTGGCGCCGATGCTCTGTTCCAAGTGGCTCCGGCACAGTCCCGAAAGTGCCGAGGGGCATCGGCTCTGGGCCTTCAGTGAGCGCATCCTGAACGGCCTCACCCACGGCTATCAGAGAATGCTGCGGTTTTCCCTGAACCAGCCTGGGCTGTTGCTCGGGCTCGGTATCGTCGGGCTGATTGTGGCGGTGGTGATTTTTCCCCGTTTGCCCCAGGAACTGGCCCCGACCGAAGACCGCGGCGTAATCATTATGCCCGTCAGCGCGCCCCGGGGTTCGACGGTTGAATTTACCGATCACTTTGTCAAACAGGCCGAAGAGCGACTGTTGCCCTACCTGGATGACGGTATCGCCGAGCGTTTCCTGTCCATCGTCGGATTCCGGGATGAAGAAGACAATGCCTTCATGATCATGGGGTTGGTGCCCTGGGAACAGCGGGAGATCAAGCAGCAGCAGGTCACCACCGAGATTCGCGACAAGCTGTCTGACATTTCCGGGGTGCGGATCAGTGTCATTAACCCGCCGGGGCTGGGCCAGCGCGGCTTCAATCAGCCAGTGGAGTTTGTCATTGCCGGCCCCGACTACGAGTCGGTGCAGGCCTGGAGTGAGGAGATCGTTGAACGGGCAAAGGAAAACCCGAATCTGCTGAATGTCGACACAGATTTTGAGCTGACCCGGCCGGAACTGAAGGTCAACATTGACCGCGACCGGGCAGCGGATCTGGATATCACCATCGAAGACGTAGGCCTCACCCTGCAGACCATGCTCGCTTCCCGGCAGGTAACCACCTATCTGGATCGGGGCCGGGAATACGACGTCATTATCCAGGCGGACGATGCCGACCGGGCCACGCCCGGTGATATGGAGCAGATCTTCCTGCGGCCTCGGGCAGGTGGGGAACTGATTCCGCTCAAGGCTCTGGTATCTGTGGAAGAGATCGGGGCCAATCCGGATCTGCGCCGGATTGACCGGCTGCCGGCGGTGGTGGTGAGTGCGTCCCTGGCCGAGGGCTATGACCTGGGTTCAGCGCTGACCTACCTGAATAACCTGGCTGTGGATAACCTGCCGCCGGAGGCCCGGCTCAGTTACAAGGGCCTGTCCCAGGAATTCCAGGATTCCTCGGCGGCCATCTACCTGACCTTCGGGCTGGCGTTTATTATCGTGTTCCTGGTGCTAGCGGCCCAGTTCGAGAGCTGGATCCACCCGCTGATTATCATGCTGTCGGTGCCGCTGGCGGTGACCGGTGCGCTGATCGCGCTGGCCTGGTCGGGCATCAGTCTGAACATCTACAGCCAGATTGGCATCATCATGCTGCTGGGACTGATGGCCAAGAACGGCATTTTGATCGTGGAATTCGCCAACCAGCTTCGGGACAAGGGCTACGAGGTGAAAGAAGCCATTCTGGAAGGCGCCAGCCTGCGCTTCCGTCCGGTACTGATGACCACCATATCTACGGTGTTCGGGGCGGTTCCGCTGGTGATTGCCACTGGTGCCGGGGCCGAGAGCCGGGCGGCTATCGGCATGGTAATCCTGGGTGGCCTGATTTTCGCCACCACCCTGACTCTGTTCATTATCCCGGTCTTGTACAACCTTCTGGCCCGCTTTGCGAAATCCTCGAACGCGGTGGAGCAGGAGCTGGAACGCCTGGCAGCGGGCCCATCTGGCGGTAGCAGCTCGGCGGCGATGCCACAGCGCAAGGCGGACGATTTCTGAACCCCACCGGGTGAAATCCCGGTATCAAAGGGTGTCCGGGAACAGAACCTGACCGTCCAGGACTTCATCCGGGTGGATATCCACGCAGAAGATCCGGTGGCCTTGGGCCAGACGAGCGCGCTGGCGAGCCTGCGTGGAAACTGGCCCTTTGTTGGTGCACTTGCGTTCAGGGGTACCGGTTTTTTGCACCGTATATAGGCGTTCGGTAAAAACGCTGTGGATAATTACTGGGATAATTTGCGAATAATGCCAGAGTAATTTAATTAAATTTATATTTAACAAATAGTTATCGACGTTTTTGGCTGTAAGTGAAGGCATCAATTGTGTGGATAACTTTTTGAAAACTTTTTTGAACAATGTATGACAAGGCTATGAAATCCTGAAACTTTCGGAATTTCCTTATCCTGTACGAACCCTGTCAGAGAGCGGCGTCGCACTGATCATCGGCCAAGGCCAGCCGCCAGGGTTTTTATTCACCTCGTTGCTGGTTAAAATTTGCACATTCTGACTGCAATTTCCCGGGCGAGGCGTTATACTCGCCGCCCTGTTTTTTTCCCCGATTTCCGAGGTGTAGTGTGGAGTTTCCGACCCGTTTCGATGTCATTGTCATTGGTGGTGGCCATGCCGGTACTGAAGCCGCCCTGGCGGCAGCGCGTATGGGTTCGCAAACCCTGCTGCTGACCCACAACATTGAGACTCTGGGGCAGATGTCCTGTAACCCGGCCATCGGTGGCATTGGCAAGAGCCATCTGGTGAAGGAAATCGATGCCCTGGGCGGCGCCATGGCCCGGGCCACCGATCAGGCAGGCATCCAGTTCCGGGTCCTGAACAGCCGAAAGGGCCCGGCGGTGCGTGCCACCCGTGCTCAGGCGGACCGGATTCTGTACAAAGCCGCCATTCGCCATATGCTGGAAAACCAGCCCAATCTGACCCTGTTCCAGCAGGCGGCCGATGACCTGATTGTGGAAAACGACCAGGTGGTGGGTGTGGTGACCCAGACTGGCATCCGCTTCAACGCTAAAACCGTGGTTTTGACCACCGGTACCTTCCTCGGTGGCGTTATCCACATCGGTATGCAGAATCACGCCGGTGGTCGCGCTGGTGATGCGCCGGCCAATGCCCTGGCCAAACGCCTGCGGGAGCTACCGTTCAACGTTGGCCGCCTGAAAACCGGAACACCGCCGCGCATTGATGCCCGCACCGTGGATTTCTCCGCGATGCAGCAGCAGTGGGGAGACGATCCGACACCCGTGATGTCGTTTATTGGCAGCCGTGACGAACATCCGGAGCAGATCTGCTGTTACGTGACCCGCACCACGGAAGAAACCCACGACATTATCCGCAGTGGGTTTGATCGCTCGCCCATGTTCGCTGGCAACATCGAAGGCGTGGGCCCGCGCTATTGCCCGTCCATCGAGGACAAGGTCAACCGCTTTGCCGACAAGGATTCGCACCAGATTTTCGTCGAGCCCGAAGGCCTGACCACCAACGAGCTGTACCCGAATGGTATTTCCACCAGCCTGCCGTTTGATATCCAGCTCAAGGCCGTGCGCTCGATTCCCGGTTTCGAGAACGCCCACATCCTGCGCCCGGGCTATGCCATCGAGTATGACTACCTGAACCCGCAGGACCTGCGCCACACCCTGGAAACCAAGTTTATCCAGGGCCTGTACTTTGCCGGTCAGATCAACGGCACCACCGGTTACGAAGAAGCCGGTGCCCAGGGCTTGCTGGCGGGCATCAACGCCTCGCTGCGGGCCCAGGATAAAGAAGTGTGGTACCCCCGCCGGGATGAGGCCTATCTGGGCGTACTGGTGGACGACCTGATCACCATGGGCACCCAGGAGCCCTACCGTATGTTTACCAGCCGTGCCGAATACCGGCTGATCCTGCGGGAGGACAACGCCGACCTGCGCCTGACCGAAACCGGCCGCAAGCTGGGCCTGGTGGACGACGAGCGCTGGCAGAAGTTCAGCGAGAAGTGCGAAGGCATTGCCAAAGAGCGTAGCCGCCTGGAAAGCACCCGTATCCATCCGAACACCGAGGCGGGCGAGCGAGCCAATGGCTACCTGAAACAGCCGATGACCCGTGACCAGTCTCTGGCGGAGCTGCTGCGCCGTCCGGAGATTGTCTACGATCACATCGCCGAGATCGGGGCCGAACGGGCGGAGGACCCGAACGTAGCCGATCAGGTGGAAATCGAGATCAAATACGAAGGCTACATCTCCCGCCAGGCGGATGAGATCGAGCGCCTGCGCAAGAACGAGAACACCGCATTGCCGCTGGATCTGGATTACGACGTCATCGGTGGCCTGTCCAACGAAATCAAGCAGAAGCTCAAGGACGTGCGCCCGGAAACGGTGGCTCAGGCGTCCCGTATCCAGGGTGTGACCCCGGCGGCGGTCAGCCAGATTCTGGTGCATCTGAAAAAGCGCGACCTGTTGAAAAAGCAGAGCGCCTGAGATGAGTTATCCACAGTGGCCCGGCCAGCTTCGGGACGGCCTCGCGGCCATGAACCTGTCTTTGTCCGACAGCCAGCAGCAACAGTTGCTGGCTTTTCTGGCTCTGCTGAACAAATGGAACAAGGCCTACAACCTGACCGCCGTGCGGGATGAGCGGGTCATGGTCTCCCGCCAGTTGCTGGACAGTCTGAGCATCCTGCCCTGGGTGACCACAGACCATTTGCTGGATGTGGGCGCCGGCGGCGGCCTGCCGGGTATTCCGCTGGCCATTGTGTTCCCGGAAAAACGCTTTACCCTGCTGGACAGCAACGGCAAGAAAACCCGATTCCTGAATCAGTGTGTGCTTGAGCTCGGGCTGGACAACGTTGAAGTTATCCACGGCCGGGCGGAAGACTGCCAGCCCGATCAGCCCTTCTCCCAGATCAGCAGCCGGGCCTTTACCGCGCTGGAAAACCTGGTGACCTGGTGTGGCGGTCTGCTCGCGAATGACGGCGAGTTCCTTGCCATGAAAGGCCAGTATCCGGATGATGAAGTAGCTGCCCTTCCGGCGGACTGGCAGGTAGAATCCAGCCATTCCCTGACCGTCCCCGGAGCCGACGGTGAACGGCATTTACTGATCGTCGCCCGGGCTGAACGACACCGGTAACCCTCAACAGCAGGAGGCAAAGCATGGCGCGCGTGATTGCAGTGACCAATCAGAAAGGCGGTGTGGGCAAAACCACCACCTGCGTCAATCTTGCCGCGTCTCTGGCGGCCACCAAGCGCCGGGTGCTGCTGGTAGATATGGATCCCCAGGGGAATGCCACCATGGGCAGCGGTGTGGATAAAAATTCCCTGGAGCTGTCCGGATACGATGTGCTGACCAAACGGGCTACGCCGGCGGACGTGATCGTCCACGCTGAAGCCTCCGGTTTTGATCTGCTGCCCGCCAACGGTGACCTGACCGCCGCCGAAGTGGAGCTGATGAACGAGATTGGCCGGGAACACCGGTTACGGCTCACCCTCAACACCGTTCGGGAAAACTACGACTACATCCTGATTGATTGCCCGCCTTCGCTCAGTCTGCTGACCGTGAATGCCCTGTCAGCGGCGGATTCCGTGCTGATCCCGATGCAGTGTGAATATTATGCCCTGGAAGGGCTGGCGGCGCTGATGAACACCGTCCAGCAGATTCAGGAAACGGTCAACCCCAATCTGGAGATTGAGGGTATCCTGCGCACCATGTACGACCCCCGCAACAGCCTGACCCTGGATGTCTCCGGTCAGCTCAGTGAATATTTCGGCGACAAGGTGTACCGGGCGGTGATTCCCCGTAACGTCCGGCTGGCAGAAGCGCCCAGCTACGGCATGCCGGCACTCAAGTATGATCGGGTGTCCAAAGGTGCGGTGGCTTATCTGGCGCTGGCTGGCGAGATGGTACGCCGGCACGGATCGAAAAAGACATCGCCCGCGGTTGCGGTGTAACATAGATCGCCGTCAGGCAACCATGCACCCACTATTTCAACAGGAAGAATGACAACTACCATGGCGGCGAAGAAGCGAGGCTTGGGCGAACGGGGACTGGGGGCACTGCTCCAGGGCTCGAAGGTGAATCTCAATCAGGAGACCAGTGATCACGATGGTGAACTGCGTGAGATCCCGGTCGACCTGATCCAGCGTGGTCGTTATCAGCCGCGCCGGGATATGGACCCCGCCGCTCTGCAGGAACTGGCAGACTCCATTCGTCAGCAGGGCGTGATGCAGCCGGTCGTGGTGCGTCCGGTTTCGGAAGGCCGTTATGAACTGATTGCCGGTGAGCGCCGCTGGCGTGCCACCCAACTGGCAGAACTGGACCGTATTCCCGCCATTATTCGCGATGTCCCGGATGAAGCCGCCATTGCGATGGCGCTGATCGAGAACATCCAGCGCGAAAACCTGAACCCCATTGAAGAAGCCTTCGCCCTGCAGCGCCTGCAGGACGAGTTCGGCCTGACCCAGGCTCAGGTGGCTGAGGCGGTGGGCAAGTCCCGAACCACCATCACCAACCTGTTGCGGTTGATCGGCCTGACCGAAGACGTAAGGGTAATGCTGGAGCATGGTGATCTGGAAATGGGCCACGGCCGCGCCATGCTCACCCTGCCGCCGGAACAGCAGATGCAGGTGGCCCGTCAGGTGGTGGCCAAATCGCTGTCGGTACGCCAGACTGAAGCACTGGTGCGCCGGGTTCAGCAGGAAAAACCGGAAGACAAAGACAACACCAAGCCGACTCTGGATCCGAACATTCGGGCCTTGCAGGACGATCTGTCTGACCGGCTCGGTGCCCGGGTGGCGATCAATCATGGTAAACGGGGTAAAGGCAAGCTGGTGATTGAGTACAGTTCACTGGACGAGCTTGACGGCATTCTGGGCCACATCCGTTAGTCGGCCCGATAAAACCTGAAAATCATCCTAAAGTCCCGTCTGGTGCCGGAAACACCACATGTGGTTGTGGCGATCGATGAGCAACACAACCTGTGTAAAACTTCAGATTTCGGCGGCAAAATCTGCTCACTTTTTCGCCAATTTTTCCGTGCGGTTATGTTGAACACCTATCGGTTAACACATATAATTCCGCGCGCTTGGAATGACAGCTGGTGATATGAACCGTTCTTCGAGAGCCATCACGTACGTACCACTTGGCAAGTGGTTGATTATAGAGATGGCGGTTCTGCTGATTCTGAGCCTGTTGTGGTTGTTGGAAAGTCGTTTGGCCGGGTATTCCGCCCTCATTGGCGGTCTTATTTTTGTCATACCAAACGCGTACTTTGCTCACCGCGCTTATCGTTATCAGGGTGCCCGACAGATGCACCTGGCAGTGAGCAACATATTCAGGGCAGAGAGCATCAAGCTGGCCCTTACCGCAGTGTTTTTTGCGGCCGTTTTCACTTTAATGGAGCCAGTCCACGTACCGGCTCTGTTATTCACTTTTGCTGTGATGGTTGTGTTGGGTACGGCATTGCGCTGGCTCATCCGGCCGCGACCACAGCGATGACTGGACGAGAGCAGTATGGCAGCTGATACCCCAGTAGAGTATATAAAACACCACCTCACCAACCTTACCTATGGCAAGCTCCCGGAAGGCTATGAGCGCGCGGATGGCAGTGTCGTGCAGGAGGCCACATGGACCTTCGCACGAACTGGTCAGGAAGCCACAGACATGGGCTTCATGGCAATCCACGTCGATACCCTCGGCTGGTCAATCGCCATGGGTATTCTGTTCCTGGGCCTGTTCCGCTTTGTGGCCAACCGGGTCACCGAAGGCACGCCGAGCGGCTTGCAGAACCTGATCGAGATGACCTTTGAATTTGTTCAGGGCATCGTGCGCGACGTTTTCCACGGCAAGAATCCGCTGATTGCGCCCCTGGCGTTGACGATTTTCGTCTGGATTCTGCTAATGAACATCCTGAAGCTGATCCCCATCGACTATATTCCGTCGATCGCTCACGCGCTGGGGCTTGAGTACTTCAAGATTGTTCCGACCACCGATCCGAATGCCACCTTCGGCATGTCGATTGGTGTGTTCCTGCTGATTCTGTTCTACAGCTTCAAGGTGAAAGGCGTCAGTGGTTTCAGTAAAGAACTGGCCTTCAACCCGTTCAATCATTGGATCATGATCCCGTTCAACCTGCTGCTGGAAATCCTGGCGCTGATCATCAAGCCAATCAGTCTGGCGCTGCGTCTGTTCGGTAACATGTACGCTGGTGAAGTTGTGTTTATCCTGATTGCGCTGTTGCCACTGTGGATTCAGTGGACGTTGAACGTTCCCTGGGCGATCTTCCACATCCTGGTTATTCCGCTTCAGGCCTTTATTTTTACGGTGCTCACTGTGGTTTACCTCAGCGCGGCACACGAAGATCACTGATTAACCCTTAAATAAACAAACCCTTAACTATCTGAAAAAACTGAGGAGTCTTCAATGGAAATGGTATTTATCGCAGCTGCGTTGATCATCGGTCTGGGCGCTCTGGGCGCTGGTATCGGTTTCGGTCTGCTGGGCGGCAAACTGCTTGAGTCCACTGCCCGTCAGCCGGAAATGGCCAACCAACTGCAAACCAAAGCCTTCATCATGGCTGGTCTGCTTGACGCGGTTCCCATGATCGGTGTTGGTATCGCGATGTACCTGATCTTCGTTGTTGCTGGTTAATTAAACCGAGAGCTGTGGGCGCCGGCTAAGGCCGCGCCCCTCCTTCCGGAAACCAGGACGCAACGAATAGCAAGAGGTATATCGCCGTGAATATAAACCTTACGTTGATAGGGCAATCGATTGCCTTCGCTATTTTCGTCTGGTTCTGCGTCAAATATGTATGGCCGCCGATTACGGCTGCCATGGAAGCGCGCCAGAAGAAAATTGCAGATGGCCTATCCGCGGCCGATCGGGCATCACTCGATCTCGAACTGGCCCAGGAAAAAGCCACCAAAGAACTGCAAAAGGCGAAAGAAGAAGCTGCAGCCCTGATTGACCAGGCCAACAAGCGTGCCGCCCAGATTGTGGAAGCCTCCAAAGAGGATGCCCGCAAAGAAGGCGAAAAGCTTATTGAGCAGGCCAGGGCGGAAATTCAACAGGAGCGTGTTCAGGCTCGCGACGCACTCAGAGCAGAAGTGGCCACCCTGGCCGTTGCCGGTGCCGAGAAGATTCTGGAAACCTCTGTAGACGCCAAAGCTCACAGCGAGATGCTGGAAAAGCTGGCCGCAGAACTCTAAACGAGGGTCATCATGGCAGAACTTACAACGTTAGCCCGACCCTACGCGAAGGCCGTTTTTGATGCCGCGCAGGACCAGAACGCCGTTGATCAATGGGATCAGGCTCTGGCTTTTGCCGCTCAGGTTGCGGCTGACCAAGAGGTAAAGAACATCCTGGCCAACCCCGGCCTGTCTGAGCAACGCAAGGCGGAACTCTTCGCAGAGTGTTTTGAAGAGCCGCTGCCTGAAGCACTCAGAAACTTCCTGTTGATTCTTGCTGAAAACAAGCGTCTGGCCCTGCTGCCGGAGATTTCTGCTCTGTTCCGTTTGTATCGTGCAGACCTCGAGAAGTCTGTACACCTGACAATCGATACCGCATTCGACTTGTCTGCAGACGAGCAGCAGAAACTGATCGACGCACTGTCCAAAAAGCTGGAGCGCAAGGTCGAACTCGAGACCACCGTGGATCAGTCCCTGATCGGTGGCGTGATCGTACGAACAGGCGACCTGGTTATCGACGCTTCAGTCCGTGGCAAGCTGGCCAGAATGGCCAGGGCTCTGGGCTCCTGATTTCAGCACAAGGTTTGAGGACAAAGGCATGCAGCAACTGAATCCATCCGAGATCAGTGACATCATCAAGAAGAGAATCGAGAAACTCGACATCTCTTCGGAAGCAAAGAACGAAGGTACGATCCTGTCTGTATCTGACGGTATCGTGCTGATCCACGGTCTGGCCGACGTTATGTACGGCGAGATGATTGAATTTGCCAACGGCACTTACGGCATGGCGCTGAACCTGGAGCGTGATTCTGTTGGTGCGGTTGTTCTGGGTGACTACGAAGGTCTGGCCGAAGGCCAGAAGGTACGTTGTACCGGTCGTATCCTGGAAGTACCCGTTGGTAACGAACTGCTGGGTCGTGTGGTTGACTCCCTGGGTAACCCGATCGACGGCAAGGGCGAGCTGGGCAACAGCCTGACCTCCCCGGTCGAAAAGGTTGCACCTGGCGTTATCGCCCGTCAGTCCGTTGACGAGCCGGTACAGACTGGTCTGAAAGCCATCGATACCATGGTTCCCATCGGCCGCGGCCAGCGTGAGCTGATCATCGGTGACCGTCAGATCGGTAAGACTGCGGTTGCGATCGACGCGATCATCAACCAGAAGCACACCGGCATCAAGTGTATCTACGTTGCCGTTGGCCAGAAGCAGTCTTCCATCGCCGCCGTTGTGCGCAAGCTGGAAGAGCACGGTGCTATGGACCACACCATCGTGGTTGCCGCTGGTGCCGCTGATCCGGCCGCCATGCAGTTCCTGGCGCCGTACTCCGGTACTTCCATGGGTGAGTTTTTCCGCGACCGCGGTGAAGACGCCCTGATCGTATACGATGACCTGTCCAAGCAGGCCGTTGCTTACCGTCAGATCTCCCTGCTGCTGCGTCGTCCGCCAGGACGTGAAGCATTCCCGGGTGACGTTTTCTACCTGCACTCCCGTCTGCTGGAGCGCGCGTCCCGTGTAAATGCGGACTACGTTGAGCAGTTCACCAACGGCGAAGTGAAAGGCAAGACCGGTTCCCTGACCGCCCTGCCAATCATCGAGACCCAGGCTGGTGACGTTTCTGCGTTCGTACCGACCAACGTAATCTCCATTACCGATGGTCAGATCTTCCTGGAAACCAACCTGTTCAACTCCGGTATCCGTCCGGCCATGAACGCCGGTATCTCCGTATCCCGGGTAGGTGGTGCAGCCCAGACCAAGATCATGAAGAAGCTCGGCGGTAACATCCGTCTGGCTCTGGCCCAGTACCGGGAACTGGCGGCGTTTGCCCAGTTCGCTTCCGACCTCGACGAAGCGACCCGTAAGCAGCTGGAGCACGGTCAGCGCGTCACCGAGCTGATGAAGCAGAACCAGTACAGCCCGATGACCGTTGCGGAAATGGGTACCGTACTGTTCGCAGCGAACGAAGGCTTCCTGGACGATGTGGATGTCAACAAGGTTGTGAAGTTCGAAGCCCAACTGCTGGACTGGATGCGGTCCGAGCAGAAGGAACTTCTGGACAAGATCGGCCCTGAAGGTAACTTCAACGACGACATCACTGCCGGCCTCAAAGCTGCTCTGGAGAAATTCAAGACCACTCAGAGCTGGTAAATCCAAAAGGCCCGCCGTTGTGCGGGCCTGCTGGTCCATTTGAGTGTCTAACTTGAAAAGGCAGTGACATATGGCCGTCGGAAAAGAAATACGTAACCAGATCGGAAGCATCAAGAGCACGCAGAAGATCACGTCTGCCATGGAAATGGTAGCCGCGAGCAAGATGCGTAAGGCTCAGGAGCGTATGCAGGCAACCCGCCCGTACGCTGAAAAGATGCGTCAGGTAATCGGACACATTGCGAAGTCCAATAAGGATTACCGCCATCCGTTCATGCAGGAGCGCGAGGTCAAGCGGGTAGGCTACATTGTGGTCTCCTCTGATCGCGGTCTTTGCGGTGGTCTGAACACCAACGCGTTCAAGCTGCTCGTCAGAGAAATGCGTGAATGGAAACAACAAGGTATTGAGACCGATATCTGCGCTATTGGCCAGAAAGGTGCCTCCTTCTTCCGAAACTACGGCGGAAACGTGGTGGCAGCCGTGACGCACCTGGGCGATAGCCCGAGTGCAGATCAGCTGATCGGTAGCGTCAAGGTGATGCTGGATTCGTTCGTGGAAGGCAAGATCGACCGCCTGTTCCTGATCAGCAACGAATTCGTCAACACCATGACCCAGAGCCCGAAGGCGCTGCAGTTGCTGCCGCTGCCGGAAGGCGATGATGAAGAAATCGGTCACCAGTGGGATTACATCTACGAGCCGGATTCCCGTCCGATCCTTGACGGGCTGATGCCACGTTATATCGAATCCCAGGTGTATCAGGGTGTGGTAGAAAATCTGGCCTGTGAGCAGGCTGCCCGGATGATTGCCATGAAGAGCGCGACAGATAACGCTGGCAGCATCATTGACGAGCTTCAACTGGCCTACAACAAGGCCCGTCAGGCAGCGATCACACAAGAGATTTCGGAGATTGTGAGCGGCGCGGCATCTGTTGGTTAACGCTCACAGACCTACTGGTTTTATTGACTATCAAGATAACGAGGAACCGAGCATGAGTAGCGGACACATCGTTCAGATCATTGGCGCGGTTATCGACGTGGAATTTCCACGTGACTCCGTTCCAAGCGTTTACGACGCACTGCTGCTTGAAGGTGGCGAAACAACTCTGGAAGTCCAGCAGCAGCTGGGTGACGGCATTGTTCGTACTATCGCCATGGGCAGCACTGAGGGCCTGAAGCGTGGCCTGAAAGCAGAAAACACCGGCAAGCCGATCTCTGTACCTGTTGGTACACAGACTCTGGGCCGGATCATGGACGTTCTGGGTCGTCCCATCGACGAACAGGGCGACATCGGCGAAGAAGAGCGCTGGGCTATCCACCGCAAAGCACCGGGCTATGCCGATCAGGCAGCGTCTGCCGACCTGCTGGAAACCGGCATCAAGGTTATCGACCTGATCTGCCCGTTCGCCAAGGGGGGTAAGGTTGGTCTGTTCGGTGGTGCCGGCGTAGGCAAGACCGTAAACATGATGGAACTGATCAACAACATCGCGAAAGAGCACTCCGGTCTCTCCGTATTCGCAGGTGTTGGTGAGCGGACCCGGGAAGGTAACGACTTCTACTACGAAATGAAGGAGTCCAACGTTCTCGATAAGGTTGCCATGGTTTACGGCCAGATGAATGAGCCCCCTGGAAACCGTCTGCGTGTGGCCCTGACCGGTCTCACCATGGCTGAGAAGTTCCGTGACGAAGGCCGTGACGTACTGCTGTTCGTTGACAACATCTACCGTTACACCCTGGCCGGTACCGAGGTATCTGCACTGCTGGGTCGTATGCCTTCTGCGGTAGGTTACCAGCCGACCCTGGCGGAAGAGATGGGTCAGCTGCAGGAGCGGATCACCTCTACCAAGACCGGTTCCATCACTTCTATCCAGGCGGTCTATGTACCGGCGGATGACTTGACTGACCCGTCTCCGGCCACCACCTTCTCGCACCTTGACGCGACCGTGGTACTGAGCCGTGACATCGCTTCCAAGGGTATCTACCCGGCGATCGATCCGCTTGACTCCACCTCCCGTCAGCTGGATCCGCTGGTGATCGGTGAGCAGCACTACAACGTTGCCCGTGGTGTTCAGAACGTTCTGCAGCGCTACAAGGAACTGAAAGACATCATCGCGATCCTGGGTATGGACGAGCTGTCTGAAGAAGACAAGCTGATCGTATCCCGCGCCCGTAAGATCGAGCGTTTCCTGTCGCAGCCGTTCCACGTTGCTGAAGTATTTACCGGTTCTCCGGGTAAGTACGTGTCTCTGAAAGAGACCATCGCCAGCTTCGAAGGCATTCTCAACGGTGACTACGACGACATGCCGGAGCAGGCGTTCTACATGTGCGGCGGCATCGAAGAAGCGATTGAGAAAGCTAAGGCAATGAAAGAGAAGGAAGGTAAGTAAGACACCTTTTTTCCTTTCAGACCCAAGAGGCGTAAGAAATGGCTATGACCGTACATTGTGACGTCGTAAGTGCCGAGGAAAAAATCTATTCGGGCCTGGTGGAGATGTTGATCGCCACCGGTACCGAAGGTGAGCTTGGCATCCAGTATGGCCATGCTCCGCTACTGACCGAGCTGAAGCCCGGCGCAGTGCGGATCATCAAGCAGGGTGGCAGTGAGGAAATTCTGTACGTATCCGGTGGTTACCTGGAAGTACAGCCCAATCTGGTTACCCTGATGGCCGACACCGCCGTTCGTGCAAAGGATGTGGACGAAGCAGCGGCCCTGGAAGCCCAGAAGCAAGCCGAGAAGGCACTGGCGAACAAGACAGGCGAGTTCGAGTACTCGCGTGCTGCTGCCGAGCTGGCCGAAGCGGCCGCTCAGCTGCGCACCATCCAGAAGCTGCGCAAGCACCTGCGTTAAAGCAGAGCCTGTGTCAGCGCCCGGATTGGCCTGACAGTGAACCGCATCCTCAGGTGGAGGGCCCGGTATTCCGGAAACGGAGTGTCGGAGATTCCACCGGGACGCGGTTTTTTCATTTATGGACGTTTTGAATACCGGAGCTGATTGCCCCATGAGCCCGTTACACGTTGTGATCCTGGCCGCCGGCCAGGGCTCCCGCATGAAATCCTCCCTGCCTAAGGTGCTGCATCCGGTGGCGGGTAAAGCCATGCTGCACCATGTGGTTGATACCGCAAAACAACTGGGCGCGGAGAAAATTCACACGGTGATTGGTCACGGAGCCGATCAGGTTCGGGCGTCTCTGGAAGACGACTCGGTGAACTGGGTATTGCAGACCGAGCAGCTGGGTACCGGCCATGCCGTGGCCCAGGCACTGCCAGCCCTGCCGGATGATGCCCGGGTGCTGGTGTTGTACGGTGATGTTCCTCTGACTCGCAAAGACACTTTGGAATCCATGGTCGCCGACCTGGATGAACGCAACCTGGCCCTGCTGACGGTGGATATGGACAACCCCCACGGTTATGGCCGGATCGTTCGCAACGAGCAAGGCCTGGTTCAGGCCATCGTTGAGCAGAAGGACGCGACCGCTGAACAGCAGCAGATTCAGGAAGTGAACACGGGCATTCTGGCAGTCTCAGCCAGTCACCTGAAGCAATGGCTGCCGGCACTGTCCAACAGCAATGCTCAGGGCGAGTATTACCTCACCGATATTATTGCGATGGCCGTCGACCATGGCTTGTCGGTAACCGTATCCCAGCCCTTGAACCCGTTTGAGGTTCAGGGCGTGAACAACCGCCTGCAACTGGCGGAACTGGAGCGCTGGTTCCAGCGTCAGCAAGCCGAGCGTTTGATGACTGAGGGTGCATCCCTGGCGGACCCGGCCCGCATTGATGTGCGTGGCGAACTCACCATTGGTAATGATCTGTGGATAGACGTGAATGCCGTCTTTGAAGGCCGGGTAAGCCTCGGCAGCAACGTCGTGATCGGACCTAACTGTGTGATCAAAGACGCCACCATCGCTGACGGTGCAGAGATCAAGGCAAACAGCGTGATTGAAGGTGCGGTAGTGGGCGCCAACGCCCAGATCGGGCCATTCGCGCGTCTGCGTCCGGGCACTGAACTGGCCGCCAACACCAAGGTTGGCAATTTTGTCGAAACCAAGAAGGCCGTGGTGGGTGAGGGCAGCAAGATCAATCACCTCAGTTACGTTGGTGATGCCTCACTGGGCCGTAATGTGAATGTGGGTGCAGGTACCATCACCTGCAATTATGATGGTGTGAACAAACACCAGACGGTATTGGGCGACGGGGTATTTGTCGGCTCCAATACCTCATTGGTCGCGCCGGTGAAGGTAGCGGAGCAGGCCACCATTGGTGCCGGGTCGACCATTACTCGGGATATCAGCGAAGGGGAGCTGGCGGTGGCCCGTGGCAAGCAGCGCAACATCGCCGGCTGGGAACGGCCGAAAAAAGCGTAACCAACGATTAACGAACAGGTGATAACAGCATGTGTGGGATTGTAGGAGCGGTATCTGAACGGGATGTCCAGGGTATTCTGCTGGAGGGCCTGCGCCGCCTGGAATACCGGGGGTACGACTCCGCCGGCATGGCCGTCATCAATGCCGAACATCAGGTTCAGCGTGCCCGGGAAGTCGGCAAGGTTGCGGCCCTGGCTGATGCCATTGAAGCGAACCCCCTGGCTGGTCACCTGGGTATTGCCCACACTCGCTGGGCCACCCACGGCGAGCCCTCGCAGGTCAATGCCCATCCCCATATGTCCGGCGAGCGGCTGGCCATCGTCCATAACGGCATCATCGAGAACTACCAGGAACTCCGGGATGAACTCAGGGCCGAGGGTTTTGAGTTCACTTCCCAGACCGATACCGAGGTGGTCGCGCACCTGATCGAGAAATACTTCCGTGAGCAGGGCAAACCCTATGAGGCGGTAAAGGCGGCCATTCAGCGTCTGCGCGGTGCCTACGCCCTGGCCGTTGTTCATGCTGATGAGCCGGATCACCTGGTGGTCTGTCGGGAAGGCAGCCCTTTGGTGGTAGGCGTCGGTATTGGCGAGAACTTTATCGCGTCCGACCAGCTGGCCTTGTTGCCGGTGACCGACCGCTTCATGTTCCTGGAAGAGGGCGATATCGCCGATATCCGCAAGGACAGTATCCGCATCCACGACCGCAGCGGTCAGTCGGTGGAGCGGACGATTACCCGTTTTGAACACGGTGCTGACTCTGCGGACAAAGGAGAATACCGCCATTTCATGCTCAAGGAAATCTACGAGCAACCGAAAGTGATCAAGGCCACCATGGAAGGCCGGATTACCGACAGCCGGGTTCTGGAGCAGGCGCTGGGAACCGACGCGGCTAACCTGCTGGATAATGTGCGTCACGTTCAGATCATCGCCTGTGGCACCTCTTACCACGCCGGCATGGTGGCCCGCTACTGGATTGAGGAGTTGGCCGGGGTGCCCTGTTCGGTGGAAGTGGCCTCCGAGTTTCGGTACCGCAAACACGTGATTCAGCCCGACACCCTGTTCCTGTGTATTTCCCAGTCCGGTGAAACTGCCGACACCCTGGCGGCGTTGCGCCAGGCGAAACAGGCGGGCTTCCGCGCGGCTCTGGCCATCTGCAACGTGCCGGGCAGTTCCCTGGTGCGGGAATCCGATCTGGTGATCATGACCCAGGCCGGCCCGGAAATTGGTGTGGCGTCGACCAAGGCGTTCACCACCCAGCTGACCGCCTTGCTGATCTTCACCCTGGCCCTGGCGCGCCATAATGGCCTGAGTGAAGAGAAAGAAGCAGACATCGTTGCCGCCATTCATCAGTTGCCCAAGCAGGTGAGTGATGTCCTCGCCCTGGATGCCGACATTGAAGAGATGTCCAAGGCGTTTATGGACAAGAACCATAGCCTGTTCCTGGGCCGTGGCTCCCAGTTCCCGGTGGCGATGGAAGGGGCCCTCAAGCTCAAGGAAATCTCTTACATCCACGCCGAGGCCTATCCCGCCGGCGAGCTCAAACACGGTCCGCTGGCCTTGGTGGACAGTGAAATGCCGGTAGTCACGGTGGCACCGAACAACGACCTGGTGGAAAAGCTGAAATCCAATCTGGAGGAAGTTCGCGCCCGTGGCGGTGAGCTGTTCGTGTTTGCCGACAAGGCGGCGGACGTGAAGCCGGAAGAAGGCATCCACGTGATGCAACTGCCGTCCGTGCACGAGATCACCGCGCCCATCGTGTACACCGTACCGCTGCAGTTGCTGTCTTATCACGTGGCGGTGTTGAAGGGTACGGATGTGGACCAGCCGCGGAACCTGGCCAAGAGTGTGACGGTGGAATAACTCGTCTTATCTGAAGCCAAAAAGAAGCCCTGATGCCGCAGTAACTCACGAGCACGAGCCGAGAAAAATTCAGTACCAGGGAGGCTGATCGCCGATGCACGAATTTACTGCCGAAGAGTTGCTGGAACAGCTGCAACTACTGGATGAGTGCCCTCGTATTGAAGCCAAAAAGGGGAGTGATATCGGTGATTCCGTGATGCAGACGGTCTGTGCCTATGCCAACGAACCGGGTCTAGGTGGCGGGTATTTGCTGCTGGGTGTTTCGGAGCCGGACGATGAGCACAGGCAGTTTTATGTTTCCGGTATTAACAATGGTGATCAGATACTAGGGCAGCTGCAAACCAACTGTCGAGAACAGTTTGAGCAGAGTATCCCGGTTTCGGCAGAAACCGTGCAGCTACAGGGTAAGACCGTGATTCTGGTGTTTGTCCCGGAGCTTGAGCCGGTTGCGAAGCCCTGTGCTTTCAAAGGTAAATTCGATAAGAAAAACAAACGCAAAACTGGTGTCTGGCGTCGTGGCCTGAACGGCGATTACGAGTGCACCCAGGCCGAGCTGGAACCCCTGCTGTTGGCCAAGAGTGGTTTGGGGTTTGAGCAAGTCGTATTGCCGGGTGCGGAATGGGATGACCTCGACCCGGATGTTATTGTCCTGTATCGCCAGTTACGGGCACGAGTGCGCCCTCATGCCGAGGAGCTGCAGGTCAGTGATCAGGAGATGTTGCGCGCACTGAATCTGGCTAAAAAGCACAACGGTGAATGGCTGCCAAATGTCGCCGGATTATTGCTGATGGGCAAGCCACTAGCGTTGAGGCGTTTGTTGCCCTCGGTGCGTGTGGACTATGTGCGCATCAGTGGCACCCAGTGGGTTGAAGACCCTGAGCAGCGTTTCCAAACCACGCTGGATTTACGTGAGCCATTGTTACGCCTGATCCCGAAACTCGAAGCCACGATTCTGGATGATTTGCCAAAGCACTTCCGTCTGGATGAAGGCAGTACCCAGCGTAGTGATCAACCGCTGTTGCCGCAAAAAGTGGTGCGGGAAGCGGTAGTGAATGCCCTAATGCATCGGGATTACCAAGTGCAGCAGCCGATTCTAGTGGTGCGATACAGCAATCGCATCGATATTCGTAATGCGGGCTATTCGCTGAAGCCGGAAGCTATGCTGGGCGAAATGGGGTCTAAACTGCGTAACCCAGTATTGGCTGCAGTGTTGTATGACCTGAACTTTGCTGAAACTAAAGGATCGGGTATCCGTACCATGCGTTCTTTGTTGCAGCAGGTCGGCTTAGCTGCTCCGGTGTTTTCAAGCCATGTGATAGCCAACGAATTTCAGGCGACCTACCTGCTGCACCAGCTATTGGGTGAGGATCAGCTTGCATGGTTGAGCCAGTTCAAATACCTGCAGTTAACCAACGATGAGGCCAGGGCCCTGATTCTGGCGAAGGAGACAGGTGCGGTTGATAATGCTGGCCTGCGTGCAGTGACCGGGCTGGATACCTTATCAGCCAGTCAGGTGTTGGGACGTTTGCACCATCAACATGGTTTGTTGGTAAAAGGGGGAGCAGGCCCCGCAACATACTATCAGCTAGCCGACCGGCCATTGGACTCTGGTGAATTACCCTTATTTGGAAGCCAGGAAGCGGCAAATACGAGTGACTTGGGAGCAAATACGGGTGACCTCGGTGCAAATGAGGGTGACCTCGGTGCAAATGAGGGTGACCTGCCCGGTGCTTTGGCTCTTCGAATAAAGGAACTCACCCCAAAAACACGCAAGGATAAACTTTGGCCGGTGATTCTGTGGCTGTGTGCGCTACGACCCTATAAAGCAGAACAATTGGCCAGTCTGCTGGGCGGACGTTCAGTCAAGTCGCTCAAAAGTACTCATCTGAACGTTCTGCGTGAGCGAGAAAAGATGCTGGCTTATCTCTTCGCCGAAGTGGTGAATCATCCGGATCAGGCGTATCAAACCACAGAAAAAGGTATCCAGTGGTTGCGAGAGCAAGGCATTGATCCAAATTGGGAAAATGTAAATAGATAATGATCTTTTCTCTGAACGACTGATGAAGACGAGTCTCAGCTGGTAATGCGGGAGCTGGGTGACATAGGCTGCACTACCGTCTGCCGCCAGACCCAGATCCTTCAGCTTAACGATGGCTTGAGCAACCCCGAACACTACTACATTCACGTCATCGGTAAGGCCAAGAACCAGGAAGCCTGCACTGGCGGCAGCTGTGCCGATTTCGATTACCTGGGCTCCGATGTGGGTGTATCCGCGCCCTTGGATACCCGGCCACGTTACATCGCCCCCATCCTCACCCCACACTATGATGAGGAACAGCACTGGCTGGCTTACCGCGAGTACCGCCGCCTGCTCAAGGCCGGGGAAGACCCGGACACCGCCACGCCACCGGACACCGGCGTTGATCCCATCCGCCCGGTGCCCACCTACACCTGGAATCACCGGCCGGAATACCAGTTCAGCCGTTACAGCCTGGAAATCGATGAGATCAACCGGGTGGACATCGACCCGGATACCGGCGCCGAGACCAAAGAAGACATCTACGACACTGACACCCCGGTTATCGGCTCCAGTGATGACCTGATCGAAGTGCTCTATTCACTGATCGGCCCCGAGTTCGACCGCCTTACCCCCATCGACGGCGGCCAGAACCTAATCCTCGCCATCGGCGAACACGAAACCCGTATTGAGGTGGGGGAAGACAATACTTTGCGCTTCGATAATATCGAACATCTGGCGGGTCTCGACCCGGAGGATTTCCTGTCGATGCGGCTGTATCTGAACCAGGATGCGGGGAATATTCTTTGGGAATATGCGCTTGGTTCCGAACCAGCACTACTGCCGCTGGATGGGTTCGTGAATGCAGATCAGCCCGAAGTTGAAATGCTGGCCTATCTCCCGCAGTCCGCTTCAAAAGAGCAAAGCGTTAAATTGCGCTGGATTGTGGAAGGTAATGGAACAGTGGAAAAAGCGCTTACGGAGTCTGTAAGCGGTGCTTTTGCCAATACTCTAACGACTACCAACACCGCAGGCCACACGATATACGTTACTTTACAGGTGGTTGAGTCTGACAATCCGGCCGTGCAGGTGGGTACAAGCAAACGCTTCGGCCCCTTTAACGTTATCGCAGGGGCGCCGGCCAGAATCGAGCTGAACACACCGAATGCCGAGTTGCTGGTCTCCGGTGTCGATACGGCGACTGTTACGGCAAACGTCTACGATGCCCAGGGTAATCCTGTGGCAGACGGAACCCCTGTAGATTGGAAGCTGACAGGTGATGGCGAATTCCGTGTGTTGGGAAGTCGCACCGAGAATGGCCAGGCGACCGTTGAATATGAAGTTGGGAAAAATCTCAATCCAAGCGACATTGTTGCCACGTCGGATCGGGCAAGACAGAGTCTCACCGTCGAAAAACGCCCCCTCGAAGTATCATTGAATGCCGACAAGACGGTTTTGGCCGCTGCAAGCAATGACACGGTCAACCTCACCGTATCGGTCAATGAGGCCCCCTCAAAGCCTGTCACGGTGAACTGGTACAGTAGCCGAGGCCACCTTATCGGCGACAGTACACTGACGGGCACCACCGCATCAGCCTCATTGCGGGCCAGTGAGCTTCCTGGCGATGGCTTTGTTGCTGTAAATATCGCCGGTGTCCGTAAGGAAGTTGCAATTGAACATCGCGCAGCGTCGCTGGGCAGTGTTCAGCTAAGCCACAACGCCATCGTTGGCGCTGCTGAGGGAACATTCTCTACCGTTGAAACACTCTACGGTTCCGAATCCTACGCCAATGTGACGGAAACGACCGCCACAGTGCGGGGGATTCCAGGTACTTCGTTTACCCTCCGAGCGGGTGGTTTCTACACACCCAACTCCCTCCCGGTATTGAATCTGGCGATGAACGAGCTGGAGAGTGAGCCCGTCGATCCCAGGCCTTACATCTATGACTACCAGACCGGTCAAAAGGCGTATGCCGATGGTGAGGTCGATATTGATCGGACCCATTCTTACACCATGCCAGGCGCAAGCTTGAAAATGGCCGGCGGTCACCTGACTGTCAGCAACACGCCGGAACTCAACATAACCGATAACCTATACGTGAATCTCCGGGTTCGCCCGGGACTGGCGGCCGATTCCGAGGACGTAAGCACACTGGCCCGACAGGGTAACTCCGAGGGCGATGCCTACGCGCTTGAGTTGGTTAAGGCTGGGTCCGAGTATAAGGTTCGTGCACGAGTAACGACCGATTCTGGCACCTATACCGTTACCTCAAGCCAACTCATCTCAGAGGAAGAATGGGCGATTGTCGGTATTACGTTCAGTGGCGGGGCGTTGACCATTGGCGTCAACCATAGTCGGGACGAAGTCAATGCGACTGGTAGCCTCCTACACCAGAGTTTTGGCAGCAGGCTGTCTTTGGGCGAAAGCTATATAGGACACCTGGATGACGTGAGAGTGGGGCACGATACAGGAGCCCGCGCTCTGGTTGCTCTGGGGGATGGTGCTCCAGAAACGAGTGTAACCATTGGTGCTGACGGTACCGCGACAGTATCGATCAAATCCACGGGGACCCATACCCCGATTGGCCAACGCATCGGCCTTACGGCCACCTACGTCACGGAAACAGGCCAGCTCAAGACCCGGGAACTGCGTATCGCCCGGCGGGTACTTGCACCACTGATGACACTCCTGGCCGGTGAGAAAGCCTACGCTCAAGGCGTTGATACCACATCTGTACAGGAATACGAGGATGGCGTCGCGGTGGTGAACCAGGGCCATTTTGCCCAGACCGTGGAATTGATGAAGCAGTCTGGCGCTGTGGTATGGGATTACACGAAGCAGGCACTGGAGTTTCTGTACGAAATGAGTGGCTTTGCCGATCTTTACACGATTGGTAAAGCCATCTACCTATGGCTGGATGACCGCTTTGATGAAGTAGACAAGTTCGATCTGGTGTTTGCGGGAGTTGGGTTGACCCTCTCCGTTGTGGCCATTGTCACGTCACCAACGGGTGCGGGAACCGGGGCAGCGCTGTCATTGAAAGCTGCCCTCAAGGGGTTAAAGGCAACGCTGAAAGAACTCGTTGCTGATCCGGCGCTGCTGCTGAAGGCAGGTGGTGTCACTGTAACCTGGACGTTGGGGCTCCTAAAAGAGTTTGTGTCGGGTAATGCTGCGTCCGCGGCAAAGCGTCTGACAGATCTGGGTGATCTCTTTGTGCACATGCTATCGAGCGGTGGCCAGGCTACATTGCAGCTGTTCACAACAATTGTGGATAGCGCGCAAAGCTTCAGTCGGTTGATGAGATTGTTTGTCCAATCGCGACGGCTAGACTGCGGTATTGCAGATGCGGATGGTATTACAGGCCAGCCCCCGCAATGGCTGATTGCCAGACTGACGGGTGCCGGTTCCCTGATCCCCGTTGGTACAGCTTATGCGGATACCACAGGCTGTGTCACAAGCAGTATCCAGGCCATTAAAGACAAAATTCTGGATAGTGGTCGTTATGGTAACCGTGCCCAGAGAGTTGCAGACGAAGTCGCCGACATTGTAGGTTTCATGGGCACATACGACGTCAAGCTTACGGCAGATAGTATCGAACGATTAGGAGATCTCGCGGACGCGAATCTGAGCGACTCCATTCGACAGTTCCTGGAGCATGCCGCGGATGCCAGCAACGGCTCCATGAAGACCTTTATACTGCGGGAAGGGAACTCCACAGCCGGACTGGGACGTGTTGTTAACGATGGGCAAAACATGAATGTGATGGACCATCTGCTGGAAGCGGTTGCAAACGTTCCGGGAGATTTGCCGGATGCCCAGCAGTTTATGAAAGGGTTGACCATCAGAAACGATGCGGCAATCCGTGGTGTATACGGTGAAGCCTCGTCGGTCAGGACGGTCATGGAACGGTTCTCGGCAATTTCGGACAATCAGCCTGTCAGGCTGATCCAGTCGACCGACTGGGTAAAGGTTAAGAGAAGAACAAAAGCAGGCGAGTCGTACGAACAAACCGTCCAGGGGATTGATCAGGTTTATGAACTTGGTGATTCTAGGCGGAAGTTATACGTAGAAAGTAAACTATTAGGGGCGGGTAAATATAACCAAGAGGCTTTGGAAGAGCAGTTCAGAAAGCACTTGGAGACGAAGATTCTTTACCAATTCAGAGATGAAGGATTTGGGACGGGAGTGCCGCTGATACATTACGAACTGAGAGGTTCGTCGTATACAAGTACCGCGGTACAAGATCTCAAGGACGCCTTTTCCCGGATATGTAAGGAACCAAAATATAGGACCATTAGGGGGGCCGGCTTTGATTGTGACCAAAATATTTCAATAGAGGCCTTCCCGAACACCATCAATCCATTTATTAACTAATGGGGGGGCTGTGAAGAATTTTCTGAAATATCCGAACAATTTAGACGGCAGTGGTGGAGTTGAATTTGGAGGTGTTCCGAGAACTCAAAGAGCAGTGGGGGATGGTGCTTTTTTCGACGCATATGCCTTTGAAGGTCAGTTCTTTTATTTCATCGATATGGATAACGATGAGTTGCGCCGATGCGACGTAACGTTGAGCGGCGAAGATCTGGGGGTCAGCCTCAAAGGGATCTTGGAATATGCTAGTAGCATAGTTCTTGCTGATGGCTTGATATTCACCGGTGCGCATATTTTCAACGGACGTGATCTCTCTCTTCAGTGGTCAGTCTTGGATAGCTTGCTTGAAATGGAAACGTCTGATGTTGAAGATCTAAAAAAGACGATGTCCGAAATTGCGGAGGTAGGGTATAGCGACGGTAAGTTTTATCGTGTTTACGATAAAGCTCGACCTGAGCTCGGTTTACTGGAAATTGACCCCGAGAGCCGCTCAATAAGTCGTATTTATATCCCGTCGAGCAGTTTTGTGTTCTTGAATGACGAGAGTATTGTCTCGCAGTTCGGACATAATTTGGCGAGGTTTCAACGAGACGGGTATCTTTCCTGGGAGTTTGGGTTTGAATTTAGAGAATCATATAAACTAGAACGATCGATTGGCTTTTCGGTGCTTGGTGAGAAAGTACTTGGTTATTCGACGCAGGGTGAGTGCGTTGTTCTGGATACTTCAAGTGGCTCGGTTATTTGGAGTTTTCAGCTTAGGGATGTGATTGACTGGGAATATCCGGAAGAAAGCGTAGTCATCGCTGGAGTCGTAACAAATGAGCGAGTCGCGATTTTCAAAGTAAGAGGCGGCGCTCAATGTATTTTCGCAGTGGATCTCTCTGATGGTGCTCTCCTGTGGCTCGAAAAAGAAGAGAGTTTTACGCTGAAGATCGGCCACTGTATTGCAGGAGATCTTTTGTTTACCAAAGTGGCTGGTAGCGAAACCTATCCATATGCGCTCGACTGTTATACGGGTGAAACTGTATGGAGCGAGAAATCCACTAAGCGTGATTTTGCGATATGTGTTGCATCTAACAGGCATGTTCTCTATTTGACAACGTACTTTGATGGCATTGCTTTTGATTGGAATGATCCTTACGTCTCGCCCCACCGGCCACAATGATATTTCCGTATCAGAAAAGGATTTGCATGGAAATTCGTGCACAAACTGTTTTCCCATTGCTCAAAACACGGTCCTGGGCTCAAGAACGGGCTCTTGAGTGGCTTCCGTTTTCGTCTGCTGATGAACAAAACGATCATTCCCCTGTCATTGTAGTTTCAATTGATGATGGAGAGACATTGGCCTATCTGCCTGAGGGGGGATTTGAAGGGGAGACTAGAGACGAGATTTTTGGTCATGCCTTCAATAACCTCTCTAGAAAAGTTGGTAAACTTTCGTGGCAGACGCTGGATTTCTCCGAGAAATTACCGGCCATGCGGGCACTCTCCCTTGGAGGAGATTTCTATGCCTCCGAGGCTCTGTTAGTCGATGAGAAGATCGATGAGGCTCTTGAGCGATTGGGTGCGAAAAAGCTGCTTGTATGCAGGCCGGTCCGAGGTCAATTGCTGGCGATAGCTCTCGATGATAACAATACGTCGGCGGTCCAAACGTTTCTGTCAGCATGCGCTAGCCATTTTAAGGAAGCTCAGGCGAGAGATGACCAGGTCGCCCTCGATTTCAGGAGTTGGGTGATAGAGGAAGGTCAGTCACCCCAACCGTACATTGACGTTCTGGTTCAAAGTAGCCAAGAGGAACTTCCGGCCGAACAGAATCTATATACTCCTGTTCAGATAGGTGTGGCGTCTTTCTTTGGAACCGCCCTTGCTGGATTTTATATGCTGTACTCCAATTACCAGAGTGTAGGCAAACCAATTTTGGCTAAGCGGGTGACACTGTCAGCAGTGTTCATCATGCCACTGTTAATGATGGCGGTGATCCTAACGCCAGGTGGTACCTATGATCGGTTATTTCCGGTGGCAAGCGGTCTTGTTATGGGCGTGATCGCGAATCGAGCTCAGGGTTCAATGATTCAGGATGCTCTACGGTCCCGATCTGTTTGCAAGCAATCTTTCCTGCGAGCCTGTCTGGTTACGATCCTTAGTTTGCTGTGTGTATTCCTCTCTCTGTTGGGAGCAGTCTCGATGGGTGTTGTTCCCGAGTCTTGGTAGAGATCTCCCCCATAACCAGAAAGCCTTTACTAGCGGCAGCTGTGCCGATTTCGATTTCCTGGGCTCCGATGTGGGTGTATCCGCGCCCTTGGATACTCGGCCACGTTACATCGCCCCCATCCTCACCCCACACTATGATGAGGAACAGCACTGGCTGGCTAGCCTTGAGTATTGTCGCTAGTTCAAGGCCGGTGAAGACCCGGACAGATTCAGCTTCGCGAACTGGAGGTTAATAAGGCATTGGTGGCGAGGGCGACCGCAACGGCTGGCTTCCTCAGCTATGGCCGATACCGCTCGTCACCAATCACCCTGTCGCATAAGGTCAGCGAAACAACCCGCGCCTGCGCTTGGAAAGCAGAATGACCTGGGCTTCTCCCTTGACCTTAAACCCACCAACGCCGGCGGGGTTCTGGTCGATCTTGGCAATGGCGCTCAAAAACTGACCCAGACCAGTTCCGGGAGTCTCGTATATGAGATCCGCACCACCAACGGCACCTACAGCGTTGAAAGTGAACCTCTGGCCGACCATCAGTGGCACCGCGTAGCGGCACGCTACCACAACGGACAGATCGAACTGTGGGTAGATGGCGATACCCACTCGGAAACGGCCAACGGCAATCTGGTGCACAACACCGCTGCCACCCGCCAACTCGAGGTGGGTAAAGGGTTTGACGGCCAGCTCAACAGCCTGAAGTGGTTCGATTGGACCTCGCAACCGGTCATGACCTTCGACGACGGCAGCGTTGAAAAGACGGTGACCGTCGGCGCAGATGGCTACACCGAAATGACGCTCCAAAGTACCGGGGTCATGGGCGCGGGCGGCAGCGAACTGATGACCCAGCGCATCGCGGTTCATACCGACAAGGTGCGCCAGTACGCATCACTGGTGTCGCGTGAAGCCTTCGCGACCCTGGCCGGTCAGTATGCTGATACCCTGGACAACTCCGCGCCACCCATCAACGTAGCCGGGCTGGATCCGAACTACCAGCCGGTCTCCCTGCCGTTTGTATCGAAGGCGTATGCGGCGGATGGCGAGAGCAGCTTCGCCTGGAGCCTGATCAACTGGTTCATCCCCATCGAAGATTTCGGCATTGTGCTGGATCAGCTCGGCTACCTGGTTAGCGATCCGGAGAAGTTCGATGGTATGGAATTCACCATTGCCCTGGTGAACACCGTCACCATTTTCCCGCCGGCCAAGCCGCTGAAGTTGTTTACCACGCCGCTGAGGGCCATGTTCCGGTCCCTGGACAAGGTGAACCCGAAGTTTGCCAAACACTTCGCGGGCTACCTTGGGAAAGTGGTGCAGAAGGCAAAGAAGGGCGATTTTGATACCCTCTGGAATACGTTGCCCTTCCTGGTGTTGGCTGCGGAACTCTACAGCGACCCGGACGCCCGCGAAGGACTGGAGTTCCTGTTCAGTACGGTAGACAGTGCCGATGATGTGCTGTCCTGGGTGAATTACCTGGGCTTGCCGGCTAACGGCTGGGAAGGTGAAGGCGAGCCGCCAACGGTGCCGGCGTTTGGGGATGATCCGCAGGTTTCTCAGAACCTGCCGTTGGAATGGTTGGTGCCGAAGGCGCAGGCAGCACCGGTGGTCAGTGCTGCACGGATTACCAAAGAAGTATTGGGGAATGTATTGCTTCGTGTTAAGGCTCATGTTGGAGCCGAGGCGGCAAAAGATATACCTAAAGGCTTGAAAGTTCTGCGCGAGTCTTTGCAAAAAGCGGATGCAAGATCACTTCGAAAGCATGTCTTCAGCGATGAATTAATCAGTGTTGCTGGTGGTGCCATGATGAGGCGAGCAGGCATCCAGGCCATTCGCAACCTAACTACAGGGGCGAAAAACACGCGCTATTCTATTCCAGCCGTGGTAGCAATGATGGCCTACCTCGAATATGAAAATTCATGCGGCAGAGCATTGCAGGAGGAGGCAGAGCTGGGAAACCCGGACGCGACGCCACCGCTTGAGCCAGTGGAAAAAGAAAGCGAACGTCTCAACTGCGACGGTAAGGGTTTCGACAAGAATATTCGCCGTCTGGTTTACTCCAAGATTCAAACCGCCTTCGCAGATCGCGGGGATCGTAATCTCAAAGAGGAAAATCCGAGTAAAGGGGACAGGTTTGTGCTCTTTGGTAGTGGACACGGTGCACTGTTCCACTTGGAGCAATTGGCCTATTACCAGGCTAAGTACCGGCTGGATTCCAAGGAGAGAGTGAAGGGCAGCGATGCGTTTCGGTATGTGGCATTTTTTGATGATGAAGATGATAAACCCCAAGGAGCCGGACAGCAGCTTTTGGAGAATGATGTGATTCGTCGAGAGCGTTACGTGGATATAGTGCTTGAAGATGATTCGGGGCGGGAAACCTGGATCGAGCTCAAGTCATATGCTGCTAAAAGCCAAGCAAATCGCACCGAGTTGGATATCGGGAAGATCGGCAACTGGCGACTGGGAGCGTCTGATCGAAAGCCCAAGACAGGGTATTTCCCAAGTCTGCATCGGCAGTTTGTGATTGATCGAACAGCGAATTATTTGGGAGGAGCTTGGTTGGCCAAGAATCAGTCGGCTGAAAATGAAGTCAATGTAGTGGTACCTGTTAAAGATTTTCAATGGAAATTCCAGAAGTTTTCAGTAGACAACCGCCGAACCAAGCGGAAGCAGTACAGTCCTGGTCTTGGGGCTGAGGGCTCAAAAGGAACCATTCGGGAGCGGTTAGCCAGGCTGCCCAAATACAATAATGACCAAAATGAGCTGGTAGAGGTCTCGATGGGGCGTCGTGAAATGACGGGCATGTCGCACCATGTAATCGATTCAGGTATTGCAGCGACGCTGAAAGAGGTTCTTCCGGGGCTGGGCTTTGAAATGATCGAGGAGGCCGTCGAAGATGTGGTTATTGAGGACATAAATTAATGGATCGAGAAACTTATACCCTAAAAACGAATCGAGAGAATCAATGGGCTCTGCTAGAAGATAGGCTCGGGAAGGGAGGGGAGACAAAGAAAAGGATCAAAATATGTAAGAATTATTTTTTCGATAACAATGTTATAGGTAACGAAAGCTTCGATTGGTTTTATCGGTTTAGGTATTACTACAACCCCACTTTTGAAGGGTGGCAAAAGCTGTTCGACGAAGATATTGAAGAGACTCTTTCCGACCAAGATTTCAAGACCCTGAACAACATGTTCTGCGGCCAGCTCGCTGATTACTATTTCTGTATCGAAGACCAGGATTACTATTTCAAGAGCACTTTTGGCGATGTGTATGACAAAGGACAGAAGTTTCCGTTGCGTATTAACAGAGAGCCTGGTTTTCGGACTATTTCGATCACCGAAAATGCAATTTTTCTGCAACTCGTTAACCGGATGTCGAAATGGCTTAAGGCAAAGGATTCTAAAGAACAAGGCATAGCCCGATTTAATGAACGGTACTTTGAATCCCTGCTTCCCGTCATTGATACGGCTCCGTTTATTGCCGGAACTGAGATCCCGCGTGAAACGTCTGATGGTAGTGCCAAACCCGATATAATCCGTGCCGGGTTAAGAACGATCCTGAAGTTTTCAATCGAACAACCTGAGACCGAAGCCGGTAAAGAGCGATTCGAAGCTGCACGACGTCTAACAGAGATCCTGATGGATTATGCGGATGACTTGGGAGACTTGCGCGCTTTGTATGCGGAAGCGAAGCGTTCTTGATTTAGGAGGGCGGCATATGAGTATGTCCGTGGAATTTCAGTTTCAAACCTCACGACGCGAAGAGTGGGCCCAAACTCTGGAAGGCTTGGGCCGTGGCGAAACCGGTGCTCTCTTCCAGGATCGCATGGATGTCTTCGGTGAAGCGGTTGCCGCCCAGTTGGAGGAAATGCTGGAACGCTGGCCTGCGGAGTACTTCCTGATAGAAGGGTACCACCGGGACGGAGACCACTTCCGGGTGGAATTCGTGGCAGGGCCAGAGGCTGAAGAATTTGCTCAGCAAATGTGGCACTTGATGGAGGCCTGTAAGGTTAAGGGGCTGAGTTGCCGGGGTATTGATTTGAGTGGAGATTAGGCCGTGACGGTTATTTGTTCAGGAAGTTACCTCATTAATTGAGAAATCGGTTAAAATACCGTCGCCGTTTCGGCAGTAATTAAGTAGTATTACTTAAATTTCTTGTGGTGCCTGGCTCTATCTCGCCTTCTTTTTGTTATTAAGACCAAAAGTAGACTGAAATTCGTACCTTCGGACCATACTCCGGTACGTAAATATCAAGGAAGATGCGGGTCTTCTGGCGCACAATACCAACAAACCGATTTCTCAGAAGATGTCTGTAATGCCCACGACTGTTATCTCCGGCTTTACCCATAATTTCCTTGGCAAGGCACCTGTCTGGTACAAGCAGGTCATTCTGCTGTTTCTGGTCATCAATCCGATTGTCATGTATCTGCTTGGGCCCGGCGTGGCGGGTTGGCTGTTGATCGGTGAGTTTATTTTTACGCTGGCGATGGCGCTGAAATGTTACCCGCTGCTCCCGGGTGGCTTGCTGGCGGTGGAGGCCCTGCTGATCGGGCTGACGTCAGCGGATGCGGTGTACCATGAGGTCCTGACCAATTTCCCGGTCATCCTGCTGCTGATGTTCATGGTGGCGGGTATTTACTTCATGAAAGAACTGCTGCTGGTCACCTTCACCCAGATTCTGGTGGGGGTCCGGTCCAAGTCGGCGTTGTCCCTCCTGTTTTGTGGTGCGGCTGCCGTACTTTCGGCGTTTCTGGATGCCCTGACCGTCACCGCCGTCATTATCAGCGTTGCGGTGGGGTTCTTCTCGGTCTATCACAAGGTGGCATCCGGCAAGGGCTACCAGCAGAAAGACCACAACACCAACAGCGACGATGAAGTGATTGAGCTGCACCGGGAAGATCTGGAAAACTTCCGGGCCTTTCTTCGCAGCTTGCTGATGCACGGTGCCATTGGTACTGCCCTGGGCGGCGTGGCCACCATGGTGGGTGAGCCCCAGAACCTGTTGATTGCCAAGGTGGTTGGCTGGGATTTTGCCGGCTTTTTCCTGCACATGGCGCCGGTCAGCGTCCCGGTATTGTTTGCGGGCCTGGCCACGTGCTGGGCGCTGGAGAAACTGCGCTGGTTTGGATATGGCGGTCGACTGCCCAAGCCGGTGCGCCGGGTGTTGGAAGAGTTCGCTGATAATGAAAAGGCTCGGCGCACCAAGTCTGATCAGGCGGCGCTCTGGATTCAGGCGGTGGCTGCGGTCATTCTGGTGTTTGGTCTGGCATTCCACATCGCCGAAGTAGGATTGATTGGCCTGCTGGTGATTATCCTGATTACCTCCTTTACCGGCGTGACGGACGAACACCAGATTGGCAAGGCGTTCCAGGAATCCCTGCCCTTTACCTCATTGCTGGTGGTGTTTTTCGCCGTGGTGGCGGTGATTCACGAGCAGCACCTGTTCAAACCGATCATTGATTACGTACTGGCGCTGCCTGAAGGCCAGCAGCCGGGCATGTTCTTCATTGCCAACGGTCTGTTGTCGATGATCAGCGACAACGTGTTTGTGGCCACGGTTTACATCAGCGAAGTGAAACAGGCGCTGGACGCCGGCAGTATCAGCTACGAGCACTTCCAGACCCTGGCGGTGGCCATCAATACTGGTACCAACCTGCCCAGCGTGGCTACACCCAATGGCCAGGCGGCGTTCCTGTTCCTGCTGACCTCAGCCATTGCGCCCCTGGTGCGGTTGTCCTACGGGCGCATGGTGATCATGGCGTTGCCTTACACCATCGTGATGGGGGGCGTCGGTCTGTACATGGTCACCCACGCGTTCTGAGTCATGGTTTTGCATATTTCACCGCACAGTTTTCATAGGATCTGTTAACCTTCAGGTAAACAGATAAAAGAAAAGCGGTATACATGCGCAGTTGCCAACAACCCCAATCGATCCTTTCGCGCGCCTGTCTGATGGCGCTTTTTCTTGTTCTGGTTTTCTCCTATTTGTTCTATCCCACCGCTGTCCGTGCCTCAGAGGCGGAGGCTATTGTCGATAAAGCCATACGGGTTGCTTATGTCGAGTTTCCGCCGGTCACTTATCGGGATGACAGGGGCGAGCCCGCCGGAGAGTTTGTGGACATCACCCGCAAGGTGGCGGCAGAGGCGGGTTACCAACTGGAATTTATCTACCTGCCGGTGGCACGCACCTACCTCTATCTGAAAAACGGCACGATCGATTTGTGGATGGGGCTAACCGACATTCCCGCTTTAAAAGACGACATTCTCGAAAGCTGGATCAGCCCGATTCCGGTGGAACTGAGCGCGTGGTATCTGGAAGGCCTGCCGCCAGTGGATCATATGGATCGCCTGCGCAACAAAACCGTGATTCTGATCGGCGGCTATACCTACGCCGGCCTCAGAGACTGGCTGACCTCCCAGCCCGATATCCAGATTACCGAAGCACCGAACCATCGCTCCGGCCTCAACATGCTCAAGCGTCATCGCGGCGATTACCTGCTGGACTACCGGCAACCGGTGCAGGAAACCCTGAGCCGGACGACAGATGCCGAGATTCGCGAATCGGAAATGCGCAGCCGCAATGGCGCCTGGCTGTTTTCCCTGGCCAATCCGCGTGCGGCCATTCTACGTGAGGCCTTTGACGACGCTTACCTGCGCCTGGCCGAAAAGGGCGAAGTACCGCCGGTGCGACGGTTTCAGCAAACCTATTTGGTGCCTGGATTTCCGGAGTAGTACCGGTAACACCGGCAGGTTTTAAAGCGTTGCCAGCACCCGAATGGCATTGGCCGCTGCCGCCGTCCGGTTTTCCACATTCATCTTCCGGAACACCTGCTCCAGGTGTTTGTTCACGGTGCGGGGGCTCATCTCCAGAATCTGTCCGATTTCCCGGTTGGTCTTGCCATTGGCGATCCACAGCAGGACATCCGACTCCCGCAGGGTAAGATCAAAACGTTCCCGCAGCGCCGCTGAGGCGCTGTTCTGGTTCTGGGGTGTTTTCAGACGCAACAGGTATTCCTGACCATCCACCAGGGCCAGATATTCAATAGAGCGGGGCGTGTCCAGTAACCGGATGGGCAGACTGTGGCCGGGATCTGGCCGGTGGCCCAGCCAGTCCTCAAGTTGTTCGCGTACTCCCTGAAAGTCCTCGTGATCCGGCGGCGGCAGGCAACGGCATACTTGCGGGGTACCCCACAGCAGGTTGCCCTCGCGGTCGACCGCAAACAGGTTCTGACCGGCGGTATCGAGCGCGCAACGGGCGCTGCGGGTCATTCTGGCGTTGGCCAGGTGCACCGCCATGCGGGCCAGTAACTCGGTGGTGTCGATGGGCTTGGTAACATAGTCCACGCCGCCGGCATTCAGGCCCATAACCACGTGTTCGGTATCGCTCAGGCCGGTCATGAAAATGATCGGAATGTCCGCGAAGGCTGGGTTTTCCTTGAGTCGCCGACACGTCTCGAAGCCATCCATATTCGGCATCAGCGCATCCATCAGCACCACATCGGGGGTGATGTTCTGGCTGATGGTCAGGGCCTGATTGCCTTCCAGCGCCACCAGCACGGTCATGCCTGCTTCTTCCAGTGCATCATTGATCATGCGGATGGAATCAATGGCGTCGTCGACGACCAGTACCACGGTTTTGCGGTCATCAGGATGCTTCATGTTCGGCTACCTCAAGAAGTTCGAGAATCTTCTCGAACTGGAAATCGTTGGTGAATTTGGTGATCTCCTGAACGAAGGCGTCACTGGCGTCTCCGGCATACTGCAAGCTGTGCAGTGCCTCCAGCAGGCCCTTGCGATGGCCGATTCTGGCCAGGTCTGCCAACGCCTCGCAGTGCTCCCGGGCGGGCAGTTCAAGCGCGCCGCTGGCTGGCAGCGGTAGCGCGGCCAGGGGCTCCGGGCTTTTCTCGAAGCGCCAGTCCAGGCCCATGACCCGGCCAATGGTGTCCAGCAGCAGGTTCAGTCGCACCGGTTTGATGATGTAACCGTCGTGCAGGCGCGGTGCCTCGGCGCTATGGTGGCCCTCGTTGGCGTCGGCCGAGACCATCACCACGGGCAGGTTGTATTTCATTTCCCTGAGCTCGGCCAGCGCCTCCCAGCCGCTTTTCCCGGGCATCGACACATCGAGAAGAATCAGGTTGGGGCGCTCCTGTTCCACCCGTTCCGGAACGGTCATGGCATTGCCGGTGTCGCTGATTTCAAAGCCAAGTGGCGACAGCGTGGCCCGGATCACCTGACGATGGGAGTCGTCGTCATCCACCAGCAGGATTTTCCGGCGGGCGCCATGGTAGCCGTAGATCCGGCGGGCCGGTGTCGAGATCGAGCGAGGGCTGGCGGAATGCAGGCTCGACAGCATCAGGCTGACCTTGAACACGCTGCCCTCGCCAGGTTCGCTCTCCACCGAGATGTCGCCGCCCATGATTTCCGTCAGCAGCCGGGTGATGGTCAGGCCCAGGCCGGTTCCGGTGCGGCTCTGGCCGGGATTGCGGATACGCTCAAACGGCCGGAAGATGCGTTCGATGTTCTCTGCGGCAATGCCCTCGCCGGTATCACGCACGGTGAATTCCGCCACCTGGCTGCGGTAGCGGAGGGTCAATGACACGCTGCCCTGGTCGGTGTATTTGATGGCGTTCGACAACAGATTGATCAGTATCTGGCGCAGGCGTTTTTCATCGGTGGTCACCAGCTCCGGCAGAGGGTGAGGGCAGTGGTAGTCGAACGCCAGGCCCTTTTCTTCGGCCTGAAGCCGGAACATGGTGACCAACTGCTCCATCAGCAACCCGATGCGTACCTGGTCCCGGTGCAGATCCAGCCGGCCCGCCTCAATTTTTGAGATATCCAGCAACCCTTCAATCAGATCCGCCAGGTATTCGCCGCTGCGGCGAATGACCCCCAGGGCTTCCTTGCGATGAGGCGGTACCGAGTCGTCGTTCTCCATGAGCTGGGCGTAACCGAGGATGGCGTTCAGGGGCGAGCGTAACTCGTGGCTGATTCCAGTCAGATACCGGCTTTTGGCGCCGTTGGCGGCCTCGGCCTGCTCTTTGGCCTGCTGCAGGGCCTGGTCGGTGCGTTCGTGGGCGACAATCTCCTCGGTCAACAGGCGGGTCTGGCGCCGGGATTCCTCCTCCGCCACTACCCGGCTTTCATGGGCCAGTACAAACAGCCAGCAGATCACCCCGGTGACAATGACCAGAATGAAGAACACTTTCCACAGGGTGACAGACAGCAGCGTAGCCTCGGCAAGCGAAGTCACCGGAGTCTTGAAGTAGATCAGCGACAGCAGCAGTGCGGAAAACCCGTTGATGACCACCAGCAGCGACAGGAAATGCCCGAGCCGGGAGCGCAGTGCCGACAGCAGTGGCGCCGGAAGGAACCGCCCGAGAAACTGCTGCATCTGCTCCTGGTAGCCGGCGCCCGGTTTGCAGGCGTCCTCACAGCGGGCGTCCAGCGAACAGCACAGCGAGCAGATGGCGCCATCGTAGGCGGGGCAGTGGGTGACATCTTCCGGCTCGAAACGGTGTTCGCAGATGCTGCACCCCACCAGTTGGTGATCGGTGGCCAGGGGCACAAACGGACGGGCGGTGTAGAAACGCCCGCCGGTCTTCCAGGCAATCAGGGGCGCCGTGACCAGTGCCACCGCCAGGGCAATGAAATGGGACAGGGCCTGGGCGTAGTCACCCAGTACCCCGGTGTGGCAGGTGATTCCCACCACCGAGGCGGTGATCATGGCGCCCACGCCCACCGGATTGATGTCGTACAGGTGCGCCCGTTTGAATTCGATATGGGCCGGGCTCAGGCCCAGGGGTTTGTTGATCACCAGGTCTGCCACCAGGGCACCCACCCAGGCAATGGCAACAATGCCGTAGAACCCCAGGGTCTCTTCCAGTGCCCGATACACGCCAAGTTCCATCACCAGCAGGGCAATGGCGACATTGAACACCAGCCAGACCACCCGGCCAGGGTGGCTGTGGGTCAATCGGGAGAAGAAATTGGACCAGGCAATGGAGCCGGCGTAGGCATTGGTCACGTTGATCTTGATCTGACACAGAATCACGAAGATGCCGGCCATCGCCAGCGAGAGTTCGGGGGAATGGGTGATGTAGTTGAACGCCACCAGATACATCTGGGTTGGATCGGCCGCTTCTGTCGCG
The DNA here is from genome assembly GCF_016464145.1 of Marinobacter sp. bablab_jr008. Lineage (NCBI taxonomy): Bacteria > Pseudomonadati > Pseudomonadota > Gammaproteobacteria > Pseudomonadales > Marinobacteraceae > Marinobacter > Marinobacter sp. bablab_jr008. Next base: position 125,377 of record NZ_JACDWW010000046.1, on the reverse strand, counting down.
GAAATGCCCTGATTCAGTGCAAGCACGGCCAGAAAGGAGCCGGCCAGAATTTTCACCATGCCGATGACAATCCAGCCGGGGCCGCCGGCCATCACCGCCACCCACCAACGGCGCCGTTCCGGAGCGTTGGTGGGCTCGGGAATGAAGCGCAGGAAATCCACCTGTTCGCCAATCTGGGCAATCAGGGAGAACACCACCGCGGCGGCCGCCCCGAACAGCAGCAGGTCAAAGCCATTGTCGGCGGGCAGGCCCACGCCCTGGAACTGCGTCCAGTCGGTGATGGAGGAGGCATCTGCGTAGATGATGAACACGAAAGGCGCCAGCTGCAGCAGGATAAACAGGGGCTGGGTCCACACCTGAAAGCGGCTGATGGTGGTGATGCCGTGGGTGACCAGAGGAATGATCACCACGGCGCAGATCAGGTAACCCAGTACCAGGGGAATGGCAAACAGCATTTCCAGCGCCATCGCCATGATAGCGGCCTCAATGGCGAAGAAGATGAAGGTAAAGGAGGCGTAGATCAGCGAGGTAATGGTCGAGCCGATGTAGCCGAAGCCGGCGCCCCGGGTCAGCAGGTCGATGTCCACCCCGTAGCGGGCGGCGTAGTAGCTGATCGGGATCGCGGTCAGGAAAATCACCAGGCTGACCGCGAGGATCGCCGCGACGGCGTTGTCGAAACCATAGTGCAGGGTAATGGAGCCGCCGATGGCCTCCATGGCCAGGAACGAGATGGCCCCCAGCGCAGTATGGCTGACCCGCGCAGCCGACCACCGGCGTGCACTTTTGGCGGTAAAGCGCAGGGCGTAGTCTTCCAGGGTCTGGTTGGCCACCCACTGGTTATAGCTGCGCCGGACCCGAAAAATATTCTGTTTTACTGCCATTCCCGCCCTGCTCCTGGCCCGCCGGGCCGCCCTGAATTGGTGCGCGTTTGCTGCCGTCACGCACCGGATCAGAAAGCTGGAACAAGAACCGTGCCATAAACCGGTGCAACGGATGTGCGCCTTGGGGTTGCCTGCGGTTGTAACCTGTCTGACCTGGCACGGGTATGCGTCAAATGACGTACCACGCTGGGGTGAATGCCGAATGGGCACCCATGACAGGCCTGAGCAGAATGATTGACGTGGGCACTGTGCTTCCGGAGCGGAGCACGGTACCGGCTTTCAACCACTGCGAGGAATGACCATGGGAACCACAACCATTGCCGCCGGAGGGCGGAGTCACAAGAGCAAAGGGCTACGAAAGAGCCTGGCCACCCTGGCCGCATCCATCATGCTGGCCACGTCGGCCCAGGCGGCCACGCCGGCAACCGATGAGGTAAACACCACCGGACTGGCGGTCACTGACGACACCGTCAAGGTCGGTATCCTGCACTCCATCACCGGCACCATGGCTATCAGTGAGATTGGTTCGGTGCAGGCCGAGAAGCTCGCTATTGAGCAGATCAACGAGTCCGGCGGTGTCCTTGGCCGGCAGATCGAGTTTGTCCAGGAAGACGGCGCCAGTGACTGGCCCACCTTCGCGGAGAAATCCCGCAAGCTGCTTCGCCAGGACAACGTCGCGGCCATCTTTGGTGCCTGGACCTCGGCTTCCCGTAAAGCCATTCTGCCGGTCATCGAGCAGTACAACGGTATGCTGTACTACCCGACCTTCTACGAGGGTCTGGAGCAGTCACCCAACGTGATCTACACCGGCCAGGAAGCCACCCAGCAGATTCTGGCGGGTATCGACTGGGCGGTGAAAGAGAAAGGCGCCAAAACCTTCTACCTGCTGGGCTCGGATTACATCTGGCCCCGTACCTCCAACAAAATTGCCCGCAAGCACATCGACAAGCTGGGCCTGAAAGTAGTGGGCGAGGAGTACTACCCGCTGGGCCACACCCAGTTCAACTCCGTGATCAACAAGATCAAGCTCAAGAAGCCGGACGTGATCTTTGCGTCGGTGGTGGGTGGTTCCAACGTGGCCTTCTACAAGCAGATGAAAGCCGCCGGTGTCGATTTCACCGACGAGAAGCCGCTGCTGCTCACCATCTCCGTCACCGAGGATGAAATCCGCGGTATCGGCGGCGAGAACGTGGAAGGTATCTACGCCTCCATGAAGTATTTCCAGAGCCTGGAGAACCCCAACAACGAAGAATTCGTGGCCGCCTTCAAGGAAGCCTGGGGTGACGACATGGTGATTGGCGACGTAACCCAGGCGGCCTATCTCGGCCCGTGGCTGTGGAAGATGGCGGTGGAAAAAGCCGGCTCCTTCGACATCGACAAGATCCGTGAAGCCTCACCCGGTATCGAATTTACCAAGGCACCGGAAGGTTATGTCCGCATCCACGAAAACCATCACCTCTGGTCCAAGACCCGCATCGGCCGCGCCAAAACCGATGGCCAGTATGAAGTGGTTTATGAAACCGACGAGCTGATGGAACCCGATCCGTTCCCGGAAGGTTACCAGTAAGCAGCCGTGGCCGGTGCCTTCGGGCACCGGCGTCCGGCTCGGACGCAAGCACGTGTTCTTAAGCGACGGGAGTAAGGGTCATGTTTGACGGATACACCACCAGCGAATTGATGTCGATTTTTGCCATGCAGGGCTTTGCCGGGCTGTCCCTGTTCTCGGTATTCGTACTGATGGCACTGGGCCTGGCGATCATTTTTGGTCAGATGGGGGTGATCAATATGGCCCACGGGGAATTCATGATCCTCGGCGCCTACACCACCTACCTTGTCTCCGGGTTTTTCCAGTCGGTCCTGCCCGGTCTGTTTGGCGGATACTTCTTCGTCGCCATCATTATTGCGTTTCTCATCTGTGCCGCCCTCGGGGCCTTTATCGAATGGGCCATGATCCGGCACCTTTACCGGCGGCCACTCGACACTCTGCTGGCCACCTGGGGCCTGAGCCTGATCATGCAGCAAACCTACCGCTCCATCTTCGGGGCCCGGGAAGTGGGTGTGGAACTGCCGGAGTGGATGATGGGCGCCATCCAGGTTACCGATCTGGTGGAACTGCCCATCAACGGCCTGTTCGTGATGATTATTGCCCTGTCCATCGCCCTGGGGGTTTACCTGCTGATGTACCGCTCCGGCTGGGGCAAGAAGGTTCGTGCCGTGGTACAGAACCGCCCGATGGCCGAAGCCGTGGGTATCAACAGTGCCGGGGTTGACCGTATGACCTTCGCCCTGGGCTGTGGCATTGCCGGTATCGCCGGTGCGGCCTTCACCATGATCGGCTCCACGGGCCCGTCCTCCGGCCAGGCCTACATTGTCGATACCTTCCTGGTGGTGGTGTTCGGCGGTGCCCAGAGTCTGATTGGCACCATTGTCTCTGCCTTCGGTATTTCCCAGGCCCAGTCCACGATGGAGTTCTTCCTCAGTGGTTCCATGGCCAAAGTCCTCACCCTGCTGGTGGTCGTTGGCATTCTGATGCTGCGCCCGGAAGGCCTGATGGCGCTCAAGGTCCGTCGCTAGGAGACTGTCATGAAAAGCACTTCCCCTTTGAAATGGTTTGCCTCCCGAGAGGGACTCTACTATCTGGCACTGGCGTTGCTGCTGGTCGTCATCCTGCCGCTGGCGCTGGACCCGTTCCGCCTGAACATGGTGGGTAAATACCTCACCTACGCCTTCGTGGCCATCGGCCTGGTGATGTGCTGGGGCAAAGCCGGCATCCTCAGCCTGGGCCAGGGCGTGTTCTTCGGCCTGGGCGGCTACTGCATGGCCATGTTCCTGAAGCTGGAGGCTTCCACGCCGGAGGCCACGGCCATCCAGTCCACCCCGGGTATCCCGGACTTCATGGACTGGAACCAGCTGACCGAGCTGCCGTGGTTCTGGGAACCGTTCCACAGCTTCTCGTTCACCCTGCTGGCGATCGTCGGTGTGCCGGTGCTGCTGGCATTCATCATCGGTTTTGCGATGTTCACCCGCCGGGTGGGGGGCGTCTACTTCGCCATCATCACCCAGGCCATCGCCGCCATCCTGACCATTCTGATCATTGGTCAGCAGGGCTACACCGGGGGTGTAAACGGCATTACCGATCTGCAGACCCTGATGGGCTGGGACATCCGCACCGACGAGGCCAAAACCATCCTGTACTTCGTGTGCGTGGGCCTGCTGTTCGTGTGCCTGTTCGTGGCCCGGTTTGTCCAGAACCGCAAGCTCGGTCGCATCCTGGTGGCGATGAACGCCCAGGAAAACCGGGTGCGTTTCTCCGGCTATGACGTGGCCGCGTTCAAGATCTTCGTGTTCTGCCTGGCCGCCGCCTTTGCGGGCATTGGCGGCGCGCTGTTCACCCTGATTGTCGGCTTCATGTCGCCCTCGTTCATCGGCATCGTTGCCTCCATTGAAATGGTCATCTTCTGTGCCCTCGGGGGGCGCCTGTCGATTCTGGGCGCAGTCTACGGCGCGTTGCTGGTGAACGCCGCCAAGAGCGGCTTCTCCGAATCCTTCCCGGAATTGTGGCCGTTCGCCATGGGCGCGTTGTTCATCGGTGTGGTGCTGGCGTTCCCGAATGGCCTGGCCGGCCTGTACCAGACCTACGTGATGCCCCTGGAAGACCGTCTGTTCAAGCGCAAGCCGAAAGCAGCGGTGAGCGCCCCGGCGAAGCCAGCGCCTGCTGCCCGCCAAGATGAGGGCCGTGATTACGACCCGATGCTGGATCAATACAGCCCGGAGAAATCCTGATGAACGCAGCCAAAGCACAGAGCAAGGACTTCCTGCTCGCAGTCGAGGGCCTGACCGTCTCATTCGATGGCTTCAAGGCGGTGGATGATCTCTCGTTCTACCTGGACCCGAAAGAGATCCGGGTCATCATCGGCCCCAACGGGGCCGGCAAAACCACGGTACTGGACCTGATTTGCGGCAAGACCAAGGCGACCTCGGGGTCCATCAGGTTTGATGGCAAGGAGCTGACCAGACTCAAGGAGCACCAGATTGTGCATTCCGGCGTTGGCCGCAAGTTCCAGACCCCGTCGGTGTTCGAGGACCTGACGGTGTTCGAGAACCTGGAGGTGTCTTATCCACAGGGCCACAGCGTGATGGGGGCTCTGGCCTTCAAACGCTCGGCTGAGGTGGTGGCTGCGGTGGAAGACGTGGCCGAGACCATCTTCCTGAAAGATGCCCTGGACCAGCCGGCGTCGCTGCTCAGTCACGGCCAGAAGCAGTGGCTGGAGATTGGCATGCTGCTGATCCAGAAGCCGGACCTGTTGATGCTGGATGAACCGGTGGCCGGCATGTCGGTGGCCGAGCGCAAGAAAACCGCTGAACTGCTGCGGCGCATTACCAAAGACCACACGGTGCTGGTGATCGAGCACGACATGCAGTTTGTCGGGGATATCGCAGACCGGGTCACGGTGATGCACCAGGGCAAGGTTCTGTCTGAGGGGTCCATCGAACACGTGAAGTCGGACCCGAAAGTCATCGAAGTCTACCTGGGGCATTGATCATGCTGAGCGTCAAACAACATTCGGTGGCCTATGGCCAGAGCAGCATCATCCAGGACCTGAACCTGGAGGTGGGCAAGCAGGAAATCGTGGCGGTGGTGGGCCGCAACGGTATGGGTAAAACCACCCTGATGAAATCCCTGGTGGGCATGACCCCGAGCCGCGGTGGCCAGGTCACGCTGGATGGCACGGACCTGTCGAACCTGAAGAGCTTCCAGCGGGTGAGAGCCGGCATCGGGTTTGTGCCCCAGGGGCGGATGATTTTCCCGACCCTGACGGTGAAGGAAAACATCGAGACCGGTCTGGCCGCGGTGGGCGAGAAGAAGATTCCGGAAGACCTTTATGAGCTGTTTCCGGTGCTGAAGGAAATGCAGCACCGCCGGGGCGGCAACCTTTCCGGCGGGCAGCAGCAACAGCTGGCCATTGCCCGGGCCCTGGCGACCCGGCCCAAGGTGCTTCTGCTCGATGAGCCGACCGAGGGCATCCAGCCCAACATCATCAAGGACATTGCCAAAACCCTTCGGCGCATTCGCGACGAGCGGGGGCTGTCGATTGTGGTGTCGGAGCAGGTGCTGAGCTTTGTGATGGATGCGGCGGACCGGATTCTGGTGATCGAGAAGGGGGAGATTGTGCACGAGGAGCTTCGGGAAGAGGCGGATCAGGACAAGATTGCCAGTTATCTGGCCGTTTAGCTTTGTTGAGGGGGAATTAATATGAGACACGGTGATATTTCCAGCAGTAACGATACCGTCGGCGTGGCGGTGGTGAACTACAAGATGCCCCGGCTGCATACCAAAGCCGAGGTGCTGGACAACGCCCGCAAGATTGCGGACATGATCAAGGGGATGAAGGTGGGGCTGCCGGGGATGGATCTGGTGGTGTTTCCGGAATACAGCACCATGGGGATCATGTACGACAACGACGAGATGATGGAGACCGCCGCCACCATTCCCGGAGACGAGACAGCGATTTTCTCGGCGGCCTGCCGGGAGGCGAATACCTGGGGGGTGTTTTCGCTCACCGGCGAGCGCCATGAAGATCATCCCAACAAGGCGCCCTACAACACCCTGGTGTTGATCAACAACGAGGGTGAGATTGTCCAGAAATACCGCAAGTGCATTCCCTGGTGCCCGATTGAGGGCTGGTACCCCGGCGATACCACCTATGTGACCGAGGGGCCGAAGGGGATGAAGATCAGCCTGATCATCTGCGACGACGGCAACTACCCGGAGATCTGGCGCGACTGCGCCATGAAGGGGGCGGAGCTGATTGTGCGGTGCCAGGGTTACATGTATCCGGCCAAGGAACAGCAGATCATGATGGCCAAGAGCATGGCCTGGGCCAACAACTGTTACGTGGCGGTGGCTAATGCCTCCGGCTTTGACGGGGTGTATTCGTACTTCGGGCACTCCGCCATCATCGGCTTTGATGGTCGTACCCTGGGTGAATGTGGCGAGGAGGACATGGGGGTTCAGTACGCCCAGTTGTCGGTTAGCCAGATCCGTGACGCCCGCGCCAACGACCAGTCCCAGAACCACCTGTTCAAGTTGCTGCACCGGGGCTACACCGGCGTCCACAACTCCGGTGACGGCGACAAGGGCGTGGCCGATTGCCCGTTCGAGTTCTATCGCACCTGGGTGATGGACGCCCAGAAAGCCCAGGAAAACGTCGAGGCCATGACCCGCAAAACCGTGGGCACGGCGGAATGCCCGGTGGGTGAACTGCCGTTCGATGGCAAGGAAAAAACTGCAGGGGCCTGAGCCCGGGAGACCGCGATGCCGTTTATCAATGAGCGGCTGGAAGCCAACCGGGAAACGCTGGCAAGGAACCGGGCCGATTCAGGCCCGGTTCGTGTTTCCCGGTTCCGCTTTGAGCCGGACGCCGTAATGGCGAGCCTGCGGGCCAATATCGTGGGCCAGCAGCACGCCCTGGAGGCGATGGAATCCATGCTGGTTCGGGTCAAGGCCGACATCGGTGAAGAGAACCGCCCGCTGGCGGTTCACTTGTTTCTGGGGCCGACCGGGGTGGGCAAGACTGAAACCGTACGGCTGATTGCCGAGGCCATTCATGGCAGCCGCGATGCCCTGTGCCGCATCGACATGAACACCCTGGCCCAGGAGCACTACGCGGCGGCGCTGACCGGCGCGCCGCCCGGTTATGTGGGCAGCAAGGAAGGCCACAGCCTGTTTGATCTTGAGAAGGTTCAGGGATCGTTCAGCAAACCGGGGATTGTCCTGTTCGACGAACTTGAAAAGGCCAGCAAGGAGGTCACCCGGACCCTGCTCAATGTGCTCGAGACCGGCCGGCTGGTGTTCCCCTCCGGCAACCGGCAAATCGACTTCCGCAACACGCTGATCTTTATGACCAGCAACGCCGGAGCCCTGGAAGCGGAAGCGCACCATCATCGCTATCAGCGAGGCTGGCGCCGCTGGCTGGGGCTGGAGCCGGGCCCGCAGGAGAACCTTCGGGACAGGGCCCTGCGCCGGCATTTCGACCCGGAGTTCCTGAACCGGATTGACCAGATTCTTACGTTCAACCCCCTGACAGACCAGTGGCTGTATGCCCTTCTGGAGATCGAACTGGCCGGCTTGAACAAGCGCCTGGCCCGCAAACAGGCTTCGCTGGATTTGTCGGTGGAGCTGTGCAGTGTGTTGTGCCGCGATTACGACAGCCGCTATGGCGCCCGCGAGATGCTACGGGCGTTCCGCCAGAAACTGGAGCCGGCGCTGGCCCGTGCGTTGCTGGCGCATCCCGAGCATTCCTCATTTCTGGCCGAGCTCAAGGGGCAGGAGATCGTGGTGCGCCAATACGTCGAATGACGTAGGTGCCGGGGGCAATTCGCGAATACCGCGCCGGTGGCGTATCGCGGATAGTGAAACGGTCAGCGCAGGCGCCGTCGGGCACTGCGTTCCCAAGCTTAGACGCCGAACGCCAAGAACCAAGGAGCGACCGCTATGGCCGAAACACTCATCAAGATCGATTTGAGCAAATCCGCGTACGAGAACGAGAATATCCACAACCGCTGGCATCCGGACATTCCCATGGCGGCGACGGTCAAGCCCGGGGACGATTTCATCCTCGAGTGTTACGACTGGACCGGTGGCCAGATCAAGAACGACGACAGCGCAGACGACGTGCGCGACGTGGATCTGACCCAGGTTCACTTCCTGTCTGGCCCGGTGGGCGTGGAGGGCGCAGAACCCGGCGACCTGCTGGAAGTGGACATCCTCGACATCGGTGCCTTCAAGGACAGCCAGTGGGGCTTCAACGGTTTCTTCTCCAAGAAGAACGGCGGCGGCTTTCTGACCGAGCACTTTCCGGAGGCCCAGAAATCCATCTGGGACTTCAACGGCATGTTCACCAAATCCCGCCACATCCCCAACGTTGAATTCGCCGGCATGATCCACCCGGGCCTGATCGGCTGCCTGCCGTCCAAGGAAATGCTGGCGGAGTGGAACAAGCGCGAGAAAGAACTGTACGACACCGAACCGGATCGGGTGCCGGGCCTGGCAAACTTGCCCTACGCCGACACTGCCCACCTGGGCAAGCTGGCGGGTGATGCCGCCAAAGAGGCGGCGCTGGAAGCCGCCCGCACCGTACCGCCCCGGGAACACGGTGGTAACTGCGACATCAAGGACTTGTCCCGTGGTTCCAAGGTGTATTTCCCGGTCTATGTGAAGGGGGCAGGCCTGTCGGTGGGCGACCTGCACTTCAGCCAGGGCGACGGCGAGATCACCTTCTGCGGTGCCATCGAAATGGCCGGCTGGATCCACCTGCGGGTGAACCTGATCAAGGACGGTATGGCCAAATACGGCATCAAGAACCCGGTCTTCAAACCCAGCAGCATCAAGCCGCGCTACGAGGATTATGTGATCTTCGAGGGCATCTCGGTGGATGAAGAGGGCCAGCAGCACTACCTGGACGTGCACGTGGCCTACCGCCAGGCCTGCCTCAACGCCATCAACTACCTGACCAAGTTCGGTTACACCCCGGCTCAGGGTTACGCGTTGCTTGGTTGTGCGCCGGTGGAAGGCCACATCAGTGGCGTGGTGGATGTGCCCAACGCCTGCGCCACCCTGTGGTTGCCGACCGAAATCTTCGACTTCGACATCAACCCCACGGCGGAAGGACCGACCAGGAAGGTCACGCCGGGCACCGACGTACCCCTTTCACCGGACAAGGAGTAAGCCATGCCACTGTACGACTACAAATGCCGGGAACACGGGCTGTTCCAGGAACTGGGCGCCATGGCCGAAGCCGGTAATCCGGCCCATTGCCCCACCTGCAAGGCGCTGTCACCCCGGGTGATTGTGCTGCCGCCGGAGCTCCTGGCCATGGACCCGGCCCGCCGCAACGCGGAGGCGCGGAATGAGAAGGCGAGCCATGAGCCCATCATCTCCACCGCCGACCAGCGGGCCCGGGACGCCGAGCACCGCAAGAGTTGTGGCTGCAAGAAAAAGTCGGACGGTAAACACATGCTGTTCTACACCGCCGACGGCAAGAAGATGTTCCCGTCCATGCGGCCCTGGATGATCAGCCACTGACCATTGCTTTCACGTGTTTGGCCCCCTTGAGGGGCCTTTTTTTATGGCCGATCAGCGGTTTTGCTCCAGGGTGAGGTCGCCATACCAGGCCGTGGCCTGCTCGCCGGTGTTGTCGGCGTCGGTCATGATGGCCACGCCCACAATGGCGGGCGGTTCTTCGCCGAAGGCCTGCCGGTAATCTGCCACCAGGTCCCGGGTAACGGTCACCCATTCGCCCACCCGCGACGGCCCGGAGTTGACAGCAATCATCATGGTTTTGTCGGTGTAGGCGTTGGCGACCATGCTCTGCTCCGGTAGCTGATTGGCCCAGATGTAGTTCAGGGCGTTGCCGGGCAGGGTCTCGCCGAACAGCACTTCCACGGTCTTGCGCTTGGCCCGTTCAAAAAAGCCGGCCTTGTCCGGCTGAAACTCAAAGGCGACGTAGATGCGGGCAGGGTAGTCATCACCGGACTTTTCGCGGGCGTTGCCGGCTTCGTAGATGTTCGACACCTTCCAGCGCCATGACAGCGTGAGCGAGTCGCCGGGCACCAGCTCAACACGGGCAATCAGCCCGGAAGCGCTGGCGTCTGCGTCGGCACGGACCACCTGCTGGCCGTCGTCCGTGTCCAGGGTGTAGCGGGTGTGCGTCTCGATGTTCGGAAAGGTCAGAGGTTCCCAGCCGTCCTCCAGTGAGGTCATGGTGGAGAACCGGGTTAGCCGGTCTGTGTCTGCCCACACCGGGCTGGCGGCGAGACCGAGCATCAGGGTACTGGCCAAAAGCAGCGAAATTCTCACATTCATTCCTCAAATCCGGTGGTCTGGAGATGGACAGGCTCTGTTGCAAAAAGTGCCTTGTCTTGGTGTATTCGGCCCTATATAGTGACCGGGTCCTTGGTTAACTACCATATATTGTGATCAAACTCTGATCATCTTGATCGCAGGGTAGTCGGGAATCCGGTGAGAATCCGGAACTGACGCGCAGCGGTATTGGGGAACGAGCGTGGCAAGATGACACTGGCGCAAGCCGGGAAGTCGCCACGTTAGGCAGAGCTGAAAGGTTCACGCCCCTGAGTCCGAAGACCTGCCAGGGATCAGAAGCCCCCCATGGGTTTCTGGACTGCACCTTCGCGATTCAAGGGTGAGCAGATTGGTCAGGCCTGCCCGTATTCGGGGCAAGGTGTGCCACTGCGTTCGCGAGGGTGAAACGGAACCAACGCGAATTCAGGAGAGCACCATGACAGCCACTGCCATTGCCGAACCCCCGGCCCCCGCGACCGATACCCAATCCCTGCAAGTTATCAAACGAAACGGCACCCTGGTGAGTTTCAACCCGGCCAAGATCAGTGTCGCGGTGACCAAAGCCTTCCTGGCGGTGGAAGGGGACCAGGCAGCCGGTTCCGCCCGCATCAACGACGCCGTGCACCGGGTTACCGAACAGGTAGTGCAGGCCATCAGCCGCCGCCTCAAAGCCGGTGGCAAGGTGCACATCGAAGACATCCAGGACCAGGTGGAACTGGCCCTGATGCGGGCCGAAGAACAGAAAGTGGCCCGGGCCTACGTGCTGTACCGTGAAGAACACGCCCGCCAGCGCGCCGTGGACGAGCCGGTGGAAGCGCACCCGCACCTGACCGTGAAAAAAGCCGATGGCAGCATCGCCCCGCTGGACCTGGGCCTGATGAAGCAGCAGGTGGAACAGGCCGCCACCGGCCTGGACGGCATCAACGGCGATTCGCTGGTGGAAGACGCCCTGCGCAACCTCTACGACGGCATCGAAGAGACCGAAGTGCTGTCTGCCCTGATCATGACTGCCCGGGGTCGCATTGAACGGGAACCCGACTACAGCGCCGTAACCGCCCGCTTGCTGCTGGAACAGCTCCGGCTGGAAACAGCGGAAGCCCTGGACCTGCCCCGCAGTCTTCCGCTGGCAGAGATTTATCCACAGGCCCTGAGCGCCTTTGTTCACGCCGGTATCCGCTACGAACTGCTGGACGAAGCCTTGGCGGCCTTTGACCTGGAACGCCTTGGCAACGCCCTGAAACCGGAGCGGGATCTCCAGTTCGGCTTCCTGGGCCTGCAAACCCTGTACGACCGTTACTTCCTGCACTGGAACAAGGCCCGCCTGGAACTGCCCCAGGTGTTCTTCATGCGGGTGGCCATGGGCCTGGCACTGCGTGAGGACGACCCCAATGCCCGCGCCATCGAATTCTATGAGCTGCTGTCCAGTTTCGATTACATGGCCAGCACGCCCACCCTGTTCAACAGCGGCACCCGGCATTCCCAGCTGTCGTCCTGCTACCTGACCACGGTAGGCGACGACCTGGAAGGCATTTACGGGGCCATTCGCGATAACGCCCTGCTGTCCAAATGGGCCGGTGGTCTGGGCAACGACTGGACCCCGGTGCGGGCCCTGGGCTCCCACATCAAGGGCACCAATGGCCAGAGCCAGGGCGTGGTGCCGTTCCTGAAGGTGGTCAACGACACCGCCGTGGCGGTGAACCAGGGCGGCAAGCGCAAGGGCGCGGTCTGTGCTTATCTGGAAAGCTGGCACCTGGACATCGAAGAGTTCCTGGAACTGCGCAAGAACACCGGCGATGAACGTCGCCGTACCCACGACATGAACACCGCCAACTGGGTGCCGGATCTGCTGATCGAGCGCATGCGCGAAGACCGCGACTGGACCCTGTTCTCCCCCAGCGATGTGCCAGATCTGCACGACCTGTACGGCAACGACTTCCGTGAGCGCTACCAGCACTACGAAGCCCTGGCCGAGCAGGGCAAGATCAAGCTGTTCAAGAAAATTCCGGCCAAACAGCTGTGGCGCAAGATGCTGACTGTGCTGTTCGAGACCGGTCACCCCTGGATCACCTTCAAGGACCCGTGCAACCTGCGCTCCCCGCAGCAGCATCAGGGCGTGGTGCACAGCTCCAACCTGTGTACCGAAATCACCCTGAACACCAGCGCCGATGAGATTGCGGTGTGCAACCTGGGCTCGGTGAACCTGGCTGCCCACATCAGGGATGGCGAGCTGGACGTCACGCGCCTGGAGCGCACCGTGAACACCGCCGTGCGCATGCTCGATAACGTCATCGACATTAACTTCTACGCGGTACCGCAGGCGCGCAATTCCAACCTGAAGCATCGCCCAGTGGGCCTGGGCCTGATGGGCTTCCAGGACGCCCTGTACCAGCTGGGCCTGCCGTACTCCAGCCCGGAAGCGGTGGAATTTGCCGATGTCGCCATGGAGCAACTCAGCTACTTCGCGTTGCGTGCCTCCGCCACGCTGGCGGGTGAGCGGGGTGCCTATGACACCTACGAAGGCTCGCTATGGAGCCAGGGTATATTGCCAATCGATTCAATTCAGAATCTGAAGGATGCTCGCCGTGAGGGTGACCTCTCGGTGAACACCAACAGCCGCCTCGACTGGACCCCGGTGCGGGAGCTGATTGCCAAAAACGGCATGCGCAACAGCAACGTGATGGCCATTGCCCCGACCGCGACCATTTCCAACATCGTGGGCGTGTCCCAGTCCATCGAACCGGCGTACCAGAACCTGTTCGTGAAATCGAACCTGTCCGGCGAGTTCACCGTAGTGAACCCCTCGCTGGTCCGCGACCTCAAGGCCGAAGGCCTCTGGGACAACGTGATGGTGAACGACCTGAAATACTTCGACGGCAGCGTGCAGCAGATCGACCGCATTCCCGCCGAACTCAAAGCCCGCTACGCCACCGCCTTTGAGATCGATGCCCGCTGGCTGGTGGAAGCCGCCTCACGCCGTCAGAAATGGCTCGACCAGGCCCAGAGCCTGAACCTGTACATGGCCGAGCCCAGCGGCAAGAAGCTGGATGCCCTGTATCAGCTGGCCTGGGAGCGTGGCCTCAAAACCACCTACTACCTGCGCTCCCTGGGCGCCACTGGCGCCGAGAAGACCGCGCCGGTGTCGGCGCCACAGCCGCAGGTGTGCAGCATCGACAATCCCGACTGCGAAGCTTGTCAGTAACCATTTACTTATTTGGGAGGCACCCACATGCTGGACTGGGACGACGAACCAAAAGCGCAAACCGCTGCCGCCGCCACCGGCGGCCCGGCGCCCGTGAATGTCGACGACAAGCGGGTGATTAACGGTGAGACCGACATCAACCAGTTGGCACCGTTCAAGTACCCCTGGGCCTGGGAGTACTTCATGAACGCCAACAAGAACCACTGGACGCCGCTGGATGTGAACATGGCGCAGGACGTTCACGACTACCACCACCGGCTGACGCCGGCGGAAAAACACGTGTACGAGAACGTGCTGGCGTACCTGACCACCTCGGACATCCTCGCCATGCGCAACATCGGCCTGGCGGTGATGGAAAAGATGAGCGCGCCGGAACTGCAGATCTACCAGGCCCGCCAGGTGTACGAGGAAGCGCTGCACACCTGGACCTACCAGCACTGCATCGAAACCCTGAACCTGGACCAGAGCGAGATCTACAACCGCTACCGCGTGGTGCCGGAGATCAACGGCAAAATCCAGCTGGCCAACCGCCGGCTGGACGCCGCCATGCGCTCCGACATGAACCTGCGCAACCCGGATGAGCTGCAGGACTTCGTGATGTCTTACCTGTTCTTCGCCGCCGTGTTCGAAGGCTGCTGGTTCTACAACGGCTTCAGCCCCATCTTCGCCCTGCAGCGCCGGGGCCTGATGCGGGGCACGGGCGAACAGTTGCAGTACATCCTGAGGGACGAAGCCATGCACTTCTCCTTCGGCCTGAAAGTGGTGAACCAGATTCTCGAGGAAGAGAAAATCACCCTGGACCCGAAAGCGGTACGCGAGATGTGGGACGAATCCGAAGCCGCGGAAATGGCCTACGCCAACTACGTGCTGCGGGACCCGATCCTGGGTTACTCGGCGGAATACCACAGCGAACAGTTCCGCTTTGTGGCCAACCGCCGGGCCCGTACCGTGGGCCTGGAAGAACCGTTCCCGGGGGCGAAGAACGTGTCGCCCTGGCTGGACGAGCAGGCCACCCTGCGCAAGGAGAAGAATTTCTTCGAAACCCGGGTGATTGAGTATCAGACCGGCGCGCAGCTGGAGTGGTAATAGCGTCGGCAGGTGTCCGCAGTATGAGCCGGGCACCTGTCAGGGTTCTTTACAGCGACCGGTTAGAGCCGTATTTAGTCTGTATATTAAGTGACCAGATCAACCCCGTTTTTTGAGGATAGGCCTGATTGTTGCGTGAGTAAGTACTCATAACTTGCTCGCTTCCGCAGTGCGGGCAGCGTGGGATTGCATCCCCGTGCGGAGGCCAGAGTGCAGACGTTACATGCAGGCACATCGCTAGCCGGAATGATTCGCCGCCACTGGGCGCTCCTGGTGGTGGGCTATTTTCTTGTTTTTGCCGATCCTTTTGGCATCAGCTCAAGAAGCACCCAAGCGATCAGTGACGGATTTGATCGGCTGTTTTCACCGTTCTATGATCAGGCGGTGACGACCAGCGGTGCCGACCTGGTCGATGTCATTCTGATTGATGACGCCTCCATCCGCCGGCTCTCCCACGAAGAAAATGGTTACCTGAGCGCCAATGACTGGCCTCTGGCCTACAGCGACCACCTGGTTCTGATCGACGCCCTTCGCCGCCTGGGGTATGGCACGATTATTCTCGACATCACCTTCTATCGTGCGCGCCAGTTGGATGACAGCTTTCCGCTACTTGTGGCCCGATTGCAGTACTTTCGGGAGCACACGGGTTTGGCCCTGGTCATGAGTGCTGGTGAACATCCGGGCCACCTTGAACCCTCAATTCAGCCACTCATTGCAGCGGCTTCTGATATCGGGTTGGTTGGCTGGTCCGGCTATGGCTCACACTATCCGATAAGGCGAGCACTGCCTGAATACGGTGAGGTTCCAACGCTGGCTGTTGCCGGATATGAGATCTATTGCCAGCAACCGCGGTCCAGGCCTTGCGGTGATCTATCGAAGGCAGCGGAGGCCTGGATGGTACCCCAGCCTCCCGGTATGCATCTCAGTTGGGGAATGCCGGCGCAGCGTATCACCTCAACGCTGGATTGCCGTGCAACGCCCGAAAACAATGGCGGATTTAGCTCACTCTGGCACTGGGCCAGGAATATCCTTCGCGCAGAATCCGTCAGTAACAACGGTGCCAAGCCATGCCCGCCGGTGCCGACTGCCACCCTTCGGGATGTCTTTTGCCTGGCGCCAAACTGCGATGATTTCTTCACCGAGATGCCCCTGCATAATCGGATTGCGATTGTGGGTGTGTCTTTACCCTCGGCCAGAGATCTGTTTAACCCACCAATTGCGGGGCAGTTGCCTGGCGTTTATCTGCATGCCGAAGCACTTCGCAACCTACTGCATTACGGCGCGGACTATCTGAAACCGATCGGGGTGGAATGGAATCTCGCCGGGATTGGCCTGCCAGGGTGGACCATTCCGGTCGATCTGTTGCTGTCCTGGCCGCTGATCCTTTTTCTCATCCTCATGCTCGCGCGCTGGGTTCTGGCATGGCGCTGGCGCGACGAGCGTCGAGCGGAATGGCCAGAGTTGGCGGTGGAGCTGGCTGAGTTGATCATCATCGTCCTCAGCCTTTGTGTGCTCTACAGCGTTTTACTGTTGTTTCACCGCACCCCTGGCTTCCTGGCAGAGCTGATCGGTTTGACACCGTTACTGTTGATCGCAGTCAGAAAAGAAAGAAAGGAGATGGAAAATGAACGGAAAGCGATGGCTTTGGCTGCTTGCACTGCTGTGCAGTTCGGCCTTGGCAGAGGCTCAGTCCATTGAGGGTTTTCATGACCCGGAGAATGCCTTCGTCAGCAAACCGGATGGCTCGCTTGTACCGGCACGTGAGCTCGGTTTGCAATTGCCCGTCACGATCAGTGGTAAGGAGCGGGGCCAGTACCTGTTTGAAGGGCCGGGGGGCACCTATCGGGTGTTTGTTCCGGAGGTGATTACAAGCGATTCCAAACAGCCGGTTATTTACTGCGATAAATCACAGGTGGTGTTTGCGGATGACCACCAGGTGGCTAGTGCCCGTGGCGTAGGGGAGGACTGCCCATGAACTATCATAACAAAACAGCGCTTGTTTTAGTCGCCGTGTGTTTCGGCTTGATCGGCTGCAGCTCATCGCCTTACCAGTCGAAAGACTGGAGCACCAACAAAGAGATGCGGCAGCAGCAAATCAACGAGCTTGTTGTCCAGGCCGATCAGTACCAGGCGGCCGGGCAGGATCCTTCCGAAGATGCGGTTCGTTTGCGCAGCGACAGCGTGGCGCCATTGAATGCCCGTGATGTCACCCCGGCATTGCAGGCCATTGCCGAGGAACTGGCAGAAAACTGGTACGGCGGACCCTGCCATTGTCAGGTTCGGGTGGGCCCGAGCTACAGTTTCGGCGGGTTCACCTACCCCGAGGGTACCGTTGTTATTCAGGCCGGAACCCTGGAATACCTGGATACCCGTGATGAAGTGGCCGCACTGCTGGCCCATGAACTCTCTCATCTATGGCTGAATCATCACCAGAAGAATGAACTGCAAAGCACAACAAAAGGCATAACCGATCTGGCCCAGGCCATTTCCCTGTTCGGTAATGACGACAAAGCCCGTGAGACCACCCTGCGGATGGGCGGATCGACCGATGCCCTGGTAGCGGCAGCAGGGTTCACCCAATGGAACCGGCAGCAGGAAACCGAAGCGGATTTGTTGGCGGTGAAGATTCTGGAAAAATCCCGATACAGCCCAATGGCCATGATTGCGCTGTTAACCAAGCTCAAGAATGACAAAGAGGGAATACCCGTAGCCGGCAGTGCCTACGAAGAGATGATGACCGTAGCTGCCTTGAAAGCCAGAAAACAGGAGGCGGAAGTCAGCGATAACCAGCTCCAGAAATGGCTCTCTTCTGTCGCCAGCGATATGGGCGGTCGCGAGTATCTGTCATCGGAAGAGCGTCGGAATATTGTCCGGATGGTGATCTACGATCTGGATGGCGCAATACTGGCACGCTCGTTTACGGACCTTCAGATCGATGTCGACGCCCTGGCGCCGGTGACGTCCCTGAAAACGATCCACACCTACCCGCCCGCCAGTAAAGACTACGCGCAACTGGTTGACCGTGCCCTGGCAAGCGAGCCCGAGAATCTCCATCTGCAACTGTTGAAGTTTCGTGCTCTGCTGGCCCGGGGTGAGCAACAAAAAGCCCGGGAAATGGCGGAAGCCTTCATCGCAAGACCCGATGCCAGTTTCAGTGTGCTCAGTGAGGCCACCCGGTTTCTGGACCAGCAATCTGGCCTCTCGGATACCGACAAAAAACGGCTCATGCACGACGCAGTGTCCAGGCTCGCGGATCTCGACCTGCCAGATGCCTACGTGGCCGATGAATACTACTTGTCCAAACGGTATCAGGTTCCTGGCGTGAGTGCGCTGAAGGAAAAGCTTTGTGAAGCCGGAGCCGGCAAGGTGGCGGTAAGAGAACGATGCGACCTTGCCAGGCAGGCACTGGAACGCAACGTGAGTTTTTATGAGTTGCTTGCCAGGGCAGAAAGCCAATAAAGGGTTACCGGTTGCGGTTGATTGGATGAGCTTCTGCTAGGCTAGTGCCATACGCACCGGCCTGGCCGATTCGCTTTGAGGCAACCACCATGACCGACCCTCGCACACCTATCTTCTGGCGCCGCGTTCAGCATGGTCAGAACGACCTGAAGCGCGGTGCCAGTATTGCCGAAGCCGCCCTCAACGCCGGCTTTGCCGACCAGGCGCATTTCCAGAGAACCTTCAAACGCGTGGTGGCGGCCACCCCGAACCAGTATCGCCAGCCCTCAGTCCAGCAACAGGAACACGCAACTTCCGGCAAGTAACAGCGCCAGAACCCGGTTGAACCCGCGCAAGATTCGCGGCTGCTGCACCAGCCGGCGAAGCCCGACCCCGACATACACCCAACTGGCCAGAGAGAGCCAGCAAATGGGCAGATACAGCCCCGCAAACAGCCAGAGCAGGGTGCTATCGCCGCCCTCGGTAAACGCACTGATACCCGCCACCGAAGCAAGCCAGGCCTTGGGGTTCAACCATTGCATCAGGGCGCCGGTGACAAAGCCGGGGGCCGGGCGTGCCTCATCCTCACTGAGATGGCCATCGGCGGTGGCCAGCTGATAGCTCAAGTACAGCAGGAAGGCGACGCCAGCCCAGCTCAACCAGCGCTCGAACCCGGGCGCGTGTTCCAACAGCGAGTGCAGACCCAGGCCCACCGCCATAAACAGCGCGATAAACCCCAGAGTGGCCCCGGTGACAAACACCAGGCCCTGAGACACCGGATAGCGCGTGCCACTGCTCAGGCACACCAGATTGACCGGCCCCGGCGATACCGAAGCCACCAGGGCGAAGGCCGACATTGGCAGGATAATGGACAGACTCATAGCATCAGCACTCTGTGAACCAACGGAGGCGCCCAGTGTGCCCGGAGCCTTGTAACCGGTATTGAACAAAATTGCGGTGGCTCGCCGCCGGGCATTTGATTTATGTTTGAAGAACCCCGTACCCACCCAGACCGGATGAGGCCAATCCCATGAAAGTGGCGGTTTTCAGCACCAAACCCTACGACGAACAGTTCCTGGCACAGGCGAACCAGGCCAGCCACCAGCATGAACTGGTGTTCCTGGAACCACGCCTGAACGCGGCCACTGCGGCACTGGCCAAAGGCTTCGACGCCGTATGCGTGTTCGTGAACGACCAGGTGGACGCCAACGTACTGGAACAGCTGGCCGCCGGCGGCACCCGGGCCGTGGCCCTGCGTTGCGCCGGCTTCAACAACGTCGACCTGAAAGCCGCCGAACGCCTGGGTATAGCCGTGGTACGGGTACCGGCGTATTCCCCCTATGCGGTGGCCGAACACACCGCCGCCCTGATCCTGACCCTGAACCGGCAGATCCACCGGGCCTACCACCGCATTCGTGATGGCAACTTTGCGCTCGACGGCCTGCTGGGGTTCGATCTGCGGGGCCGCACCGTGGGTGTGGTGGGCACCGGCCAGATTGGCGTGGAAGTGGTACGCATCATGCGCGGGTTCGGCTGCCGCGTGCTGTGTTACGACCTGCACGCCAACCCGGAGGCGCAAACGCTGGGCGCGGAATATGTGAGCCTGGACGAACTGTTCCGGAAAGCAGACATTGTGACCCTGCATTGCCCGCTCACCCCGGACACCCATCACCTGATTGATGCCGCAGCCGTGGCCAAAATGAAAAAAGGCGTGATGCTGATCAACACCAGCCGGGGCGCCATGGTGGACACCGCCGCCATCATCGAAGGCCTGAAATCCGGCCAGGTGGGCTACCTGGGGCTGGATGTGTATGAGGAAGAAAGCGACCTGTTCTTCGAAGATCTCTCCAATATCGTGCTGAAAGACGACGTGTTCGCCCGTTTGCTCACATTCCCGAATGTGGTCATCACCGGCCACCAGGCGTTTTTCACCCGCAACGCCCTGGAAAGCATTGCACACACAACACTCAGCAACCTGACGGACCTGGAAACTGGCGGCGAATGTGCCAACCGGGTGCTGGCCGCCAACGGCAGCACCTGAACTGAGACATGCCGCCTGCGCCTTCGTACAATGCCGCCATGCCCAGACCCTTCTACAGAACCGGCCCCGACCACCGCGCCGGGGCACCGGTCAGCTTTCTAGACGTGCGCCGGCGGTTCCAGTTTCGATCCGTCGAGATTGGCCGCTGGGTAACCGAGCCTGAAAAACAGCGCAGTGCCGCCCTGTTCTACGATGCCCTGTGCGACCTGATGACCATCCTCGGCGGCACAGAAAGCTTGATCTCCCTGCGCGGTACCCTGGCCCTGCAATACGGCATTGGCGGCCGCCCGGGGGTGTCTGCCCATTACACCCCCGCCACCCGCAGCTTCGCCCTGGCCAAAAACGCCGGCCCCGGCAGCATCGCCCACGAATGGTTTCATGCCTTCGACCACTACATCGGCGACAAACTGTTCCCCAACATACCCCGGGGCCAGTTCGCCTCGCGCCAATGGCTCACCCGCCAGGACGCCATCCAGCACCCGCTGAACCAGCGCCTGCAAGCCTGTTACCAGGCCATCCTGCTGGACGACAGCGGCCAAAACCCCAGCCCTCTGTTCCGGAACTCCGCAAAAGCCGACAAAGCCGCCGGCGTTCACTACTACAGCCAGCCAGAAGAACTCTGTGCCCGAGCCTTCGAAGCCTTCATCCAGGACGCTGCAGTGAAGAACGCCTTTCTGGTGAAGGGCACCAAAGAGAGTGAAGAAGCCCGCCTGGGGCTTTACCCACAGGGCGAACAGCGCGACCGGATAAACGCCGCCCTCCGAACCTACTTCCATTCTCTGGGCCGCGCACTACAGCTAAAACCAGCCTAAAAACCGGAGTTATACGAACGCGTTCGCAAAACCCCGGGCAGCCTCCGGAAATTGTTGCTAACCTTCTGATAAGTTTGAAAAGGAAAAACAGGGCGGGCGGAGTTATACGCCCCCAACATGGAGCAGGGGTGGCTCGAACACGGGCGTATAACTCCGGCGGTAGCCGTGGTGGAGTGCGAGTCATCTACTTCACCAGATTGGCAAATGGTGAGATCTGGTTATTGGTGATCTACAAGAAGGCCGTCAAGGAGAACATACCCGCGCATATCCTGAAGTCGATTCGTGAGGTATTGGAAAATGAGTAATGAGACTCTGAGTGCTGAGGAGCTTGGCAATAAGCTCCTCCAATCTGTTAAAGAAATGAAAGCGGGCAAGGCTGCGCGCGTCAGTCGTGTGGAGCCAAATCAGGTCGCAGAGGCGCGTGGCAAGACTGGCCTTACACAGCGGGAGTTTGCCGAGGTACTCCATATTTCTCCGCGAACGTTACAGGAATGGGAGCAGGGGCGACGTAAACCTTCAGGGCCGGCAAAGGCGCTCATCGAGATTGCGTTTCGTCATCCCGAGGTTATTCGGGAAGACCTCGAACTCAGGGGTTAACAAGGTGGTCAACGGGACGCTGGACTTCCCCCACTTCAGTAAACACCTTCTATAGCTAGGGAAGCCCTTGGCTCAAAGTGCTCCATAAACCACGGAGGGATTGTATGGAAATCAAGTGCATTTCAGGTTTTGCGTCCATAACCAAAGACCCTGCGGCCAGTGCGTCTCTGTATGAGGATGCGCTGGGCCTGCCGCTGGAGAAGATGGACGACTATCGTTTCATGGATAAATTCCCCGGAGCGAACCATTTCGGAGTATGGCCCCTTTCGATGGCAGCTACCTCTTGTTTTGGCCAGGAGGAATGGCCCGATTATATTCCGGAGCCGACGGCGACCATCGAATTTGAGTTGCCGGATGCAGCGGCTGTAGAGGCGGCCGTGCAAGAGATGAAGGAAAGAGGGCAGGAATTCGTTCATGAAACCCGCACTGAACCCTGGGGGCAGACGGTGGCACGGTTTATGAGCCCCGAGGGTGTGTTGATTGGCCTGAGTTATGCGCCATGGCTTCATGAATAAGTGCCTAACTGTGGCGTCAATGCGAATGTGATTGTCCGCTGATGCTCCAACGCCAGCCGGTTACGCCGGGCGTTAAATGCCAGAGGGATCTATGTCGGAGATAGCAAAAACCCCTGAGCCGCCGTATTACGCGGTTATTTTCAGTAGCCATCGCACTGAGGGCGACAATGGCTACGAGGCAATGGCAGACAGGATGGTTGAGTTGGCTGCAAGCCAGCCAGGGTTCCTGGGAATGGAATC
The DNA here is from genome assembly GCF_016464145.1 of Marinobacter sp. bablab_jr008. Lineage (NCBI taxonomy): Bacteria > Pseudomonadati > Pseudomonadota > Gammaproteobacteria > Pseudomonadales > Marinobacteraceae > Marinobacter > Marinobacter sp. bablab_jr008. Next base: position 102,706 of record NZ_JACDWW010000046.1, on the reverse strand, counting down.
GGTGCGTGAGGAATTAGGCATCACCGTTTCCTACTGGGAGAGCCTGGAGTCCATCACCAACTGGAAAAAGAACGCAGAGCACCGAGAAGCTCAGAGGCTTGGCCACCAAACCTGGTACTCCACCTTTCGGGTTCGTATTGCGAGGGTTGAGCGCGACTACGGCATTTAACCCGTTCCCGGTGTCAACAACAGCGAAGTTTGACCGCTTTTTATCAGTTTAGATTGTCCGGTTTTTGAGCGTCAGTGTCTTCAGAGTCCTCCTGTTGGACAGTAGTACCGGGAACGAGGCCGGTCCAAAGACATAGCCATCTTGTAAGATCTGGTGAGTTGAGGCCAACCATGAGGATGGTGAGCTTTGAAAGAGCAATATCTCTGTGTTTCCTGTGAACGTTTCTTCCCTACAGGAGAGGCTGTTGATGGCGGTGATCAGGGTTTTCGGAAAGGCTTTCTCTGTCCTTTTTGCAGCGCCAATTTGAGTGAGGCAGGTGAGTCGGACGACATCCTTCATCTACGGTTCGGCCCGGTCTATTATCTGGCCATGATTTTGGTGTTTTTGGTGGTCATTGGAGAGGTGGTTCAGATTCCGGTCAGTTCAAACTCCTACATCAACGATTTTTGCACTTTCATACTCCTGTCTGCGATCCCCACTGTCCCGTTTCTAATAGTGAACCGGAAATCCGTTTTTGGAACCAGGACGATCTACACTCGTAGAATTGATAGCCAGTAGCGTAAGCGGAGCCGTTTCCCAACGCGGTTGACCTGACCACAGCTTTTTATTCGATGCTACGGGATGCCGTACTGGTCACCATGATGGCAAGCCTGTCGGGCTTGGGCAGCAGAGACGCCTTTTTCTTATTGCCCGGAAGTCCCGTTAAATACGAATGACGGTGGGTGTTCGCGAAAGGCATTCCTCGCCTGGGTTTTTCGTTGCCAGATCGACAACGCAGTTACGCCCCTGTTTTTTGGCGGCGTACAGCGCGTTGTCCGCACGGTGCAGCACGGCACTCCACTCGCGGTCTCTGGAATCGTAGTGAGCCACTCCGAAACTGGCCGAGAGCGTTAAACAGACATCATCACCAATCGTGATCTGGGTGTCTGCCGTTTTGGCTCTGAGTTTCTCCGCCACCTCTAATCCCTGCTCGGTGTCTTTACCAGGCAACAGCAGAACAAATTCTTCGCCCCCGAAACGCGCCACCACGTCATGCTTTCGTATGTGCTCTTTGAGCGTATTGGCAAAGCGCCTCAATACCTCATCGCCTACATGATGGCCATACTCGTCATTCACGTTTTTGAAGTGGTCCAGGTCGCACATGATAATGGCGAAGGGCGCACCTGAACGCTGCGCACGGCTGAACTCAATGTCACAACATTCGTCGAATGCCCGCCTGTTGTAGAGCCCCGTTAAAGGATCAATCCTGGCGATTTCGGAGAGTTCATCCTGCAACTCATCGGACGCCATCCATATCGTGCAGAAGGATGACAGAATAACCAGTAGTTCTCCGGCAATGATCGTCAAGGCGCTGAGCAACCCAGCCCTCATGAAATCTTGAGGCGGTATGGCGTAGAACGACCAGAAAAAGCGGAAAATAAACAAGCTACTCATCAGCAAAAACATGGCGATGAGCATTTTGGCGACCATGCGGTTGCGGATGTCCCGGTGTTTCAGCAGTCCGCTGGCACCGATCAGGCAGATCGCTGCACAGACCATAGAGAAGGCCTGTATACGGATATTTATATCTGGAATATGAAAGGTATAGAAATACAGTAAAGCAGCAAGCAGGACCACCAGTGTGGTGCTTAGCCAACGCTCATGGCGCAGCGTGATACCCAGGAAACGAAACAGTCCCCGGTAAATCAGCACAACGCCCATAATGATTGCGATATTGGCAATCACGATGGACAGGAAATCGTAGATTACATGGCGCAGGCCGAGCAGCACACAGCCACCGCCGATCAGAAAATAGCCTGCGCCATGCAGCCAGTTGGTGGTGCCTTTGCCGAAGCTTTGCATGCACGCGAACACCGGTTGATACCTTGAATACTGATGGGAGGAAATGCGATGACGGATTATGTTGGCTCTTGCCTGTGTGGCGCCGTGAAGTTCGAGGTGCACGGAGACTTCGACAGCTTTTACCTGTGTCATTGCCGGTATTGCCAGAAGGACACCGGGTCTGCCCACGCGGCAAACCTGTTCTCCCAGTCGGCCCGGCTGGTCTGGCTGTCGGGTGAGGAGGCCGTGGCCTCCTTTACGCTCCCGGGCACCCGGCACCAAAAGTGTTTTTGCCGGACCTGTGGTTCGGCAGTGCCCAACACCCATATTCCGGGTTTGCTGGTAGTGCCTGCCGGGTGTCTGGACTCGGAGCTCTCCCGGGTGCCTACCGCGCATCTTTTCACGTCGAGCCGGGCAGCCTGGGATCGCGCGCTGGGCGATGTGCCGGAGTTCTCCGGTTTACCAAAGGCGACTTGATGCAGGCTATCGGGTGGAAGGACGGCGGATAATGATGACGGTTTTGCTGAAGGGCCTGTTGGTCTGGAGCGGTATTCTGGTGCTGGTCATCGCCGGTTTCCAGTGTTCGCAGAACCGTCGAGCCGTCCAGCAGGTAGAAGCGGACATCATCCAACTGGGAGTAGCCGAGTTCGGCCACCAGGTTGAGCCCGGCCGATGTGGCGTTCTCTGTGGGCACGCGCAGCCATTAGGCCGATGACGTAATGCCAAGGGTAGCTTTGCCGTCGGGCTGGTGTTGCTAGTCGCCGGCCGGCAGTGAGAGCACGTCCTGCAGAGATGCGAGGCCATCGCTGTCTTCCCAGTACTGGAACTGGCTGGCGATAGGTTGGTCTGCTCCGATGACGACGGTGGCTGAACGGGCAAAGGCGGCCTGGCTGCACAAAAGCAGCAACAACAGGAGAATGCGACACGTGTGTAGCAGGTTCACCGAAAGCCGACCTCGCTCGTCAACCCGAGACTGTTTGTTGTTTTCTTAACTCTGTCAGTCTAGCAATGCTGGCGGGCGAGAAAAGCCGTTGTTGTGGGTTTTAATGCAGCAAAATGTGTCAGGTTTCTAAGTAATTAACGTGGCTGGGCGTTTGCCTCATTGCTTTCGGGCCAGGGTATCCAGCATGCGGTTCACCACTTCCAGATGTTCCGGCTCATTGTGGCTCATGCCCTGGAAGCAGGCGCAGATATCCAGGAAATCCCGCAGTTCCGTGCGCTGGGCCATTTTCATCAGGCGCTTGGTCAGCCGGGTGGCCTTGGCGGGCTGCTGGGCGATACTGCGGGCAAGTGTCATGGCCGCGTCCATTAGCTGATCGGCAGGCACCACGTCCATCACGATACCAAGCTGTCTGGCTTCGTTGGCGTCGATCACGCGGCCGGTCAGGGTCAGCTCAAACGCTTTCTGGTAGCCGATCAGGCGTTGCAGGAACCAGGCCCCGCCGTCACCGGGAATAATGCCCAGATTCAGGAAGGTTTCGCCAAACTTCGCGTTGTCTGCGGCCAGGCGAAGATCCGCCATGTTGGCCAGATCAAATCCTGCGCCGATGGCGGGGCCGTTCACCGCCGCAATCACTGGCACTTCCACGGCGTCCAGTGCCAGGGGAATACGCTGGATGCCCTTTCGGTAGCGCTCGGCGCATTCCGCCGGATCGCCTGCGAAGTCCCCGCCCCGTTCGGCCATATCGCGAATATTACCCCCGGCACTGAAGGCCGAGCCTGCACCGGTGATCACCAGCACGGATATCTCCTCGCAGCTGTTTACCCACTCGGCCGTGGCAACTATATCGTCGATCAGATGGGAGCCGGTAAGCGCGTTGCGCAGGTCGTTGCGGTTCATGGTGAGCGTGGCCACTCGGTTTTCCAGAGTCAGCAGGGCATCGGTGAGTTGGGGCAGGGTACTCATAGTGGCTCCTTGTTGTTCGCGGTTGCCCCGATTGTGTCCTGACTGGCCGGCGGTTGCCAGCAACCTTTGGTGGAAGACGCATCCAGTGTAATGAGGTGATGTGGTGGTTTTCTGATCAAATTTGAAATCCCTGTCACGTTTCTGTAGCCTTTAATTTAATTGAACGTTCAATTAATAAAGATTGGATGGAAAGCCCATGCCGAAAGTCGGAATGAAAGACACCCGCCGCCAGCAACTGATCGACGCCACCATGGAGTCCATCGCTGAACTGGGGATGCAGAACACCACGATCGTGAGCATCAGCAAGCGGGCGGGAATGTCGTCCGGCATCATCAGCCACTATTTCGGGGGCAAGCAGGGGCTGATTGAGGCCGCCTTGCGCTACCTGCTGGACCAGTTAGGCAAGGAGCTGCGGGAGCGCATGGCGAAAACCGATCGCTCCCCGGCCCAGCGGCTGGACTGCATCATCGAGTCCAACTTTTCGGAGTTCCAGCGTTCGGCGCTGGCGGCGAAAACCTGGCTCAGCTTCTGGGCCCGCTCAATGCACGAGCCGGGGCTGAAGCGTTTGCAGCAGATCAACAACGCCCGGCTGTACAGCAACCTGCGTTATTCCTTCGCGCAGGTGCTGCCGCAGGCCGAGGCGACAGCGGCGGCCCGGCAAACGGCGGCGATGATCGACGGGTTCTGGTTGCGCAGTGCCCTGAGCCTGGACCCGGCCGAGAGCTTTGAAGCCGGCGAGCGGCTGTGCAAGCAGTTTGTCCACGAGACACTGGCCCGGGCTGGCGCCTGAGCCAATTTGAATTCCACGGCCCACAAGGCCTGAAGACACCGAACAGAGGTTACCAACGCGCTATGTCTGCATCTCTTCCTGTGGTTCAGAACTTTGTCCACGGCCGGTTTCTGGCCAACAGCACCGGCGAGACCTTCCCGGTGGTGAATCCGGCTACGGGCCAGGTGATCTATGAAGTGGAAGTGGCGGATGAGTCTGTGCAACAGGCCGCCATCGAGAGCGCCCGCGCCGGTTTTGCCCAGTGGGCCGCCACACCCGCCATTGAGCGCAGCCGTATTCTGCTGAAAGCGGTGGCCTTGCTCCGCGAGCGCAACGACGAGCTGGCGGCAGTGGAAGTGCGTGACACCGGTAAACCCTGGCAGGAAGCGGAAGCTGTGGATGTGGTGACCGGCGCCGATGCCATTGAGTTCTTTGCCGGCCTGGCACCGTCCATCGAAGGTAACCAGCAGGATCTGGGTGGCGATTTCTACTACACCCGCCGGGAGCCGCTGGGCATCTGTGCGGGCATTGGTGCCTGGAACTATCCGATCCAGATCGCCTGCTGGAAGTCGGCCCCGGCCCTGGCCTGCGGCAACGCCATGATCTTCAAGCCATCCGAAGAAACGCCCATGGGCGCGGTGAAGCTGGCGGAAATCTTTATCGAAGCCGGTGTGCCGGCGGGCGTGTTCAACGTGGTGCAGGGCGCTGCCGAAGTGGGCCAGTGGCTGACCCATCACCCGGAGATTGCCAAGGTGTCGTTCACCGGCGAGGTGGGCACCGGCAAGAAGGTGATGGCCGCCGCCGCGTCGTCGCTGAAAGACGTGACCATGGAACTGGGTGGCAAGTCGCCGCTGATCATTTTCGACGACGCCGACCTGGAGAACGCCATCTCCGCCGCCATGGTGGGTAACTTCTACACCCAGGGCGAGATCTGCACCAACGGTACCCGGGTGTTTGTGCACGAGGATCTCTACCCGCGCTTTATCGAGCGCCTGCTGGAGCGCACCCGCAAGAACATCAAGGCCGGTGACCCGATGAACCCGGACACCAACTTCGGCGCGCTGATCTCCAAAAAGCATCAGGAACTGGTGTTGGGTTACATCAGCAAAGGGCTGGCCGAAGGCGCCACGCTCAGCCACGGCGGTCGGGCCTTTGAGCCGGAGGATTCTCAGGGCGGCTATTTCGTGGAACCGACCATTTTCACCGACTGCACCGACGACATGACCATCGTGAAGGAAGAGATCTTCGGGCCGGTGATGTCTGTGCTCACCTTCCGCGATGAAGACGAGGTGATTGCCCGGGCCAACAATACCGATACCGGACTTGCCGCGGGTGTGTTCACCAATGATATCCGCCGGGCACACCGGGTGATTCACCAGATCCAGGCCGGCATCTGCTGGATCAACAGCTACGGTGCTTCGCCGGCGGAAATGCCGGTGGGTGGCTACAAACTCTCCGGTATCGGCCGTGAGAACGGGCGCGAAACCATTGCGCACTACACCCAGGTCAAGTCGGTGTATGTGGGCATGGAAGACATCGACGCCCCGTTTTAACCCCGCAGGCCACAGAGGAGAACGCGTATGAAAGAAAACCAATACGACTACATCATTGTGGGTGCGGGCTCAGCCGGTTGTGTGCTGGCTAACCGTCTGACCGAGGACAGTGAAAACCGGGTGCTGCTGCTGGAAACCGGTGGCAGTGACAAGAGCATCTTCATCCAGATGCCCACCGCGCTGTCCATTCCCATGAACACCAAGAAGTACGCCTGGCAGTTCGAGACCGAGCCGGAGCCGTATCTGGACAATCGCCGCATGCATTGCCCCCGGGGCAAGGTGCTGGGTGGTTCGTCATCCATCAATGGCATGGTGTATGTCCGTGGCCATGCCCGGGATTTCGACGAGTGGCAGTCTGAAGGTGCCGACGGCTGGAACTACCGTAACGTGCTGCCCTATTTCAAGAAGGCGGAAACCTGGGCCTTCGGCGGCGATGCCTACCGGGGGAATTCCGGCCCCCTGGGTGTGAACAACGGCAATAACATGCGCAACCCGCTGTATACAGCGTTCATCCGGGCCGGCGTCGATGCCGGTTATCTGGAGACCGATGATTACAACGGTGCCCGCCAGGAAGGTTTTGGTGCCATGCACATGACCGTGAAGAACGGTCGCCGCTGGTCCACCGCCAACGCCTACCTGCGCCCGGCCATGGCGCGGCCGAATCTGACGGTGGTCACCCATGCCCTGGTGCATAAGGTCCTTCTGGAGGGCAAAACCGCCACCGGCGTGCGTTATGAGCAGGGTGGTCAGGTGCATGAGGCCAAAGCCGCCAAGGAAGTGATTCTGTCGGCCGGTTCTATTGGCTCGCCACATTTGTTGCAGCTTTCGGGTATTGGCAAGCGCGAAGTGCTGGAGCAGGCCGGTGTTGAGGTTAAGCATGAGCTGCCGGGCGTGGGTGAGAACCTGCAGGATCACCTGGAGTTCTACTTCCAGTTCCGCTGCCAGAAGCCGGTCTCCCTGAATGGCAAACTGGACTGGTGGAACAAGCTCAAGATCGGGGTGCGCTGGATTCTGCGCAAGGATGGCCTGGGGGCCACCAACCATTTTGAGTCCTGTGGTTTTATCCGCTCCAAGGCCGGCGTTGAGTGGCCGGACCTGCAATACCATTTCCTGCCGGCGGCCATGCGCTACGACGGTCGCGAAGCGTTCGATGGCGACGGTTTCCAGCTCCACATCGGTCACAACAAGCCGAAGAGCCGGGGTTTTGTGCATGTGCAATCTGCCGACCCCAAACAGGCCCCGCGCATCCGTTTCAACTACCTGGAACACGAAGCCGACCGCGAAGGCTTCCGCGACTGCGTGCGCCTGACCCGGGAGATCATCAACCAGCCGGCCATGGACGAGTACCGTGGTGCGGAAATCCAGCCCGGTGTGGATGTGCAGAGCGATGAGCAGATCGATGCCTTCGTGCGCCAGGCGGTGGAGAGCGCTTATCACCCGTCCTGTTCCTGCAAGATGGGCACTGATGCGCTGGCGGTGGTAGACCCGGAAACCCGCGTGCGCGGTATCCAGAATCTGCGGGTGGTGGATTCGTCCATCTTCCCGACCATACCCAATGGCAACCTGAACGCGCCCACCATCATGGTGGCCGAGCGGGCAGCCGACCTTATCCGGGGCAGGGAGCCCCTGCAACCTTCGGACGCGCCGGTCTTCATGGATGACCAATGGCAGGCGCGCCAACGTCCGGGACAAGCGAAACGGTCGCTGGCCTAGCGACCGCAGTCCCGGCCCGGGTACGCAAGGTGCCCGGGTAGCAAGCCCTCAGGATTTCCCTATCAGCGCGACGGCATCCCGCCGTTTTCGGGCGACTGATAGGCAAGTCCTGGGTTTGTGTCCGATTCGAAAGAAGCAGCGCTTACAAAGTAGAGGAGGAACACCCATGCTGTGCACTACAATGACAAGGAACAACCGGAGGGAGATCGCATGACACTCTGGTTATCCACAGGCCTGATCTTTACCTTCGCCGCCATCGCCCTGATTCTGTATCGGTGGTGGGACATGCAGTGCATCGGCGTTACGCCGGTTCGCACGCTGACCTTCATTGCCATCCTGTTCACCTCCGGTCTGGATGTGGGGCTGATCATGTTCCCTCTCACCGAGTTCGGTGGTTACGGCAATGTCTCTGAAAACCCGGAATACGCCTTTGCCAACCCGCTGGCCATTGAGTTCGGGTTCTGGGCCTTCCTGATCTGGGGCTTCTATTTCCTGACCTGCTTTTACTTTGCCATCATTGAGCCGCGGGTGAAGTTCTTCGAGATTCCGATGGTGAAGCTGGTCAACAACGTGGTGATTATCGGCACCTGCGCGTTCACCGCTTACCTGCTGTTGGTGAATCTGCCCTGGTATCTGCCGCAACTGGGCGATGGTGAATCGGTGGTGCCGGCGTTCTACATCATCGTGTTCCTGTCCATTGCGCTGGCGGTGTATTCCAGCTCCAAGGTCAAATACATCCGCATTCTGAGTGTTGGTTCCAGTGTGCTTTTCATTACCCTGATTGCGGGTATGTGGTTCCGGGCATTTGTTCTGGGTAAAGGCTCGCCGGCAGATTTCTTTGGCACCGCCGGCATGCTCGGTGAGTACTTTGCCAACATCCATCACTTTGTCCTGCCCATCAACGACTACCACGAGTTTTATCTGTTCTGGTGGTTTGCCTGGAGCATCATGATTGGTCAGTTCACCGCGCGTTTCGTGAGTGGTATCAAAACCTGGCAGCTGCTGATTGCCATGCTGGTCGTGCCGTCCGTTGCCATTGGCGTGTGGTTCAGCGTGCTCTATTACTATCACGCGGAGGGGCTGAAGATTGCCGCCTTCACCAACATCGCCATGATCTCGGTGGGCGTGTTGATGGTCATCAACTCCCTGGATTCCCTGATCCGGCTCTACACCGATAACCTGAACCTGACGGCGCAACGCCTGGGGCGGGTGAATTATGTGCTCTTCAACCTGGTGGCCATGGTCGGGCTGACCATGTTGTTCAAGCTGGATTTCCTGCGGATTCAGTGGGTGGGTGCGCTGGTCATTGCACTCTACTTTGGTTGCTTTGGTTATATACTGCTCAGGAAACGTTCAGAGGTGGCTGCCATCCAAACGTCACCAAAAGAAAATATTCTGGACTTCCGCAAGATTGAACTTGCAGGTTAAGGCCCCATATCAATGGCAGGTGGCTGAAGGCCCGGAAGGCTTTTGGCCGCCATGTTTAGCCGAAGTTGATGGCTGTATATAGGCTATGCCTATGCTGAGATTGGAAATAATCAATTTTCACTCAGATGGTCAAACCCGTATCTTGTGCATCGTTTCCAAACCATCAGTTAAATGAACCGACAGGAGTTATTCTGAGATGGGTATCGTTAACAGCGAAATCAAACCGTTCAACGCCACCGCATTCAAGCAGGGCGAGTTCGTAGAAATTTCTGAAGCCGACGTTAAAGGCAAGTGGGCCATCTTCTTCTTCTACCCGGCCGACTTCACCTTCGTGTGCCCGACCGAGCTGGGCGATGTGGCTGACAAGTACGAAGAGCTGCAGAAGCTGGGCGTAGAAGTGTTCTCTGTATCTACTGATACTCACTTCACCCACAAAGCATGGCACGACACTTCCGAGACCATCGGCAAGATCAACTACTACATGGTTGGCGACCAGACTGGCACCATCACCAACAACTTCGGTGTTATGCGTGAAGGCCAGGGCCTGGCAGACCGCGCCACTTTCCTGATCGATCCGGACGGTATCATCCAGGCTGTTGAAATCACTGCCGAAGGCATCGGCCGTGACGCAGACGACCTGCTGCGCAAGGTTAAAGCCGCCCAGTACGTTCGCAACCATCCTGGCGAAGTTTGCCCGGCCAAGTGGAAAGAAGGCGAAGAAACTCTGGCTCCGTCTCTGGACCTGGTTGGCAAGATCTAAGTTTCCCCGATTCGGTGAAACTTACAGAAAGGCCCGCACTGCGGGCCTTTTTTGTATCTATCAATCGTTACGACTGAATTTTATAGGTATGGCCTATCAGAAGGTTTGGGTCAATCAATTTGAGCAACGAACCGTCTGGCCGTATCTTAATCATAACTTCAGATAACGATTCATTATTGAATTCAGAAACTTAGTTTCACGACATAAAGGGGAATACCAAACATGTTGGATGCCAATATCAAAGGACAGTTGAAGGCCTATATGGAAAAGCTGCAGCAGCCGATTGAGCTGGTGGCAGCCTATGACGACAGCAAGAAGTCCGAGGAGCTCAAGCAGCTGCTGGAAGAAATCGAGCCGATGTCCGAGAAGATCAGCCTGCGGACCGAGGAATCGACTGAGGTGCGTCGTCCGTCCTTCGCCATCAATCGTGTAGGCACCGACATTGGCGTTCGCTTTGCCGGTATTCCCATGGGCCACGAATTCACTTCGCTGGTGCTGGCCCTGCTGCAGGTGGGTGGCCATCCATCCAAGGCGTCTCAGGAAGTGATCCAGCAGGTTCAGGAGCTGGAAGGTGAGTTCGAGTTTGAAACCTACTTCTCGCTGTCCTGCCAGAACTGCCCGGACGTGGTTCAGGCCCTGAACCTGATGAGCGTGCTGAACCCGAACATCAAGCACACCTCCATTGACGGTGCCCTGTTCCAGGACGAAGTTGAGCAGCGTGAAGTGATGGCGGTACCCAGTGTTTACCTGAATGGCCAGCCCTGGGGCCAGGGCCGGATGACGCTGGAAGAGATTGCGGCCAGGCTGGACACCAACTCGGCTGAAAAAGAAGCTCGTAAGATCAACCAGAAAGATGCGTTTGACGTTCTGGTGATCGGTGGTGGCCCGGCAGGCTCTGCTGCGGCTATCTATGCCGCACGAAAGGGCATTGCGACCGGTATCGCGGCTGAGCGTTTTGGTGGCCAGGTGGCCGACACCATGGGCATCGAAAACCTGATTTCTGTGCCTTACACCGAAGGCCCGAAACTGGTGGCGGCCATGGAGCAGCACGTCAACGAATACGAAGTCGACATCATGAACATGCAGCGTGCCGAGAAGCTGATTCCGGCCGAGCAGACCGGAGGCCTGCACGAGGTACGCCTGGCCAACGGCGGCTCTCTGAAAGCTCGCACGGTGATTCTGTCCACCGGCGCCCGCTGGCGTCAGATGGGTGTGCCGGGTGAGGAAGAGTACCGCAACAAGGGCGTGGCCTACTGCCCGCATTGCGACGGCCCGCTGTTCAAAGGCAAGCGCGTAGCGGTGATTGGCGGTGGTAACTCCGGCGTGGAAGCGGCCATCGACCTGGCAGGTATTGTCGGCCACGTGACGCTGATCGAGTTTGGCGAGCAGATGCGTGCCGATGAAGTGCTGCAGAAGAAACTGCGTAGCCTGAACAACGTGAAGATCATTACGTCTGGCCAGACCACGGAAGTGGTGGGTACCGATGGCAAGGTCAGCGGCCTGAACTACACCGACCGTACCACCGGTGAGTCGCATCACGTTGAACTGGAAGGCGTGTTTGTTCAGATCGGCCTGGTGCCGAACACCGAGTGGCTGAAAGGCGACATCGAACTGAGCCAGCACGGCGAGATCATCGTAAATGATCGTAACGAGACCTCGATCCCGGGTGTGTTCGCGGCAGGCGATGCCACCACCGTGCCCTACAAGCAGATCGTGATCTCTATGGGTGAAGGTTCCAAGGCTGCCCTGAGCGCCTTCGATTTCCTGATCCGTAATTCTGCTGAGTAAGTTGTTCACACAAGCCTGAATTCAGGCTGACCCCTGAAACCGGCGCCCACGGGAAGTGGGCTGCCGGTTTTTTTATGGCTTCAGGAACGGTCCGAGATGTCCTGTTCCAGGCTGCCCGTCATGGTTTGGGGCTGGCCATCCGCTTCAAACAGGTGGCCATAGGCCCGGCGAACGCCGTCAACGATGAAATCGAAGGGCACATCGTCGAACACGCCGTGATCATTGATGTATTCCATATGCGCCTGGCCGTCTTCCGTGAATTCCTGGAAGACCGAGTCGTTCACCCCATCAAATGGCAGGGGCTCTACCTTCATCAGCTCGCATAACTGTCGGTTGAAGGCCGGTGTGGCTTTCACCCAGCGACCATTGAGATACAGCTCGATAAAGCCGTGCATGCGGAAAATGTCGGAACGCAGCCACTCAATCAGCTTCGGGCTGGACAGATGGTTACGTACATCCGCCAGGCCCAGCCGGCTGGGAATGCCGATGGAGCGGGCTGCGGCACCCAGCAGCACGGCTTTGGGAATGCAGTAGGTTTCGCCCGATTCCAGCGCGTAACTGGCCGAGAGCGTGCGTGGCTCGGTTCTGAACACGTAGGGGTTGTACTGGATGCTGTCGCGCACCGCCAGATACAGCGCCTTGATCTGTGCCACCGGGTCGTCCGCTACGCCGGCCAGGTGCTGCTGAACCCAGGCCTCGACGGCGGGATGGTCGTAGTCGAAGAAGGGGGTGGCTCTCAGGTAGTTTTCCATTCCGGGCATCCAGAGTTTGCGCATGGTTGGCTGATGATCTCCCGATTAGCAAGCTACAGGCAATGACATTTTCCACCAATCCGGGTGACCAGAGGCACCGGGTTCGATCGGCTGGGGAGAGGTCGATGCGGATACCGTATTGTTCGTTATACTGACCGGCAAGATTTGCCGACGGCTAAGGAGCTGCATGGTTTTACGTGTTGTACTGATGATCAGCCTGTTTCTGGGCACCGTTAGTCGGGTGGCGGATGCGGATACGCTCCCAAACCCGAGTGCGTCGGACACGCTCCCGAATGTGGTGTTCCTGTCACCGGATACATCCCGTTTCTGGCACATGGTTGCAGGTTTCATGGAGCAGGTGGCTGCGGACCTGGAGGTTGAGTTTGACGTCCTGTTCGATGAGGGGCGGCATCGGCTCAGTTATCTGAAGCTGGTCCAGCAAGTTCTCAGTCGGGAGGAGAAACCCGATTACCTGATCATCATGTGGAAGGAGCAGGTAACCGCGCAGATCCTGGATTATGCGCGCCGGCAAAGCGTTAAGGTGTTCTCGTTTAACACTGCGGTGCCAGAGGCCGCGCGAGAGAAGGTGGGTTCTGCGCCCAGAGAAAAAATGGAGAACTGGATTGGCCATCTGGGGGTCGATAATGTCTCCGGTGGTCAACTACTGGCCAGGATGCTCGACCAGCGAGCACGGGTGCTCAACCTGGTCAGGTCTGATGAGCCGGTACCTGTTGTTGCACTGACTGGCACCCTGGATTCCTCTGCAGCTCGTGATCGCAGTCTCGGGCTGCTTGAGGCGACGGATGGGGCAGGCTCGGAACTGTTGCAGTCTGTTCGTGCCGACTGGAGCGAGCTGGAGGCGAGAGACAAAACATCGGTGCTGTTGCGGCGGTATCCGAATACGGCTGCAATCTGGAGCGCCAGCGACGGCATGGCGCTTGGCGCCATGGATGCTGCCAGGCGCGCGGGCTTACGTCCCGGCAATGACTTGGTAGTGGGTGGCATTGACTGGGAGCCGGAAGCGCTTGCGGCGATTCGCGCGGGCGATCTGTATGTCAGTCTTGGCCGGCATTTCATGGGTGGAGGGCTGGCGTTATTGCTGGTGCACGACTATCACCGGGGATACGATTTTGCAGATAGCGGACAATCGGCCTCGATGCACTACCAGTTTAAGGCTGCGACTGCCGACAACGTGGACGACATCGCCCACATGCTTGCGCCGGAAAACTGGAAAGCTGTCGATTTCCGGGCTTTCAGTCGGGTGTTCAATTCGCAGCTCCGCGAGGTGCCTGTGAGTGCCGAGCGATTAATGGACGGCTTTTCGGCGGCGTTGATGAAACAGGGTGGCAGATAGCGCGCCGGAGGAAGGGGCTCCCTCCGGTCGCCAGTATTACTCAGGATTTTCCCTCAAAGCCCTGCATGACATTGACCGCATTTACGCCAATGGCGTCCACATCGTAGCCGCCTTCCATGGTAAACACGGTGGGCAAACCCAGCTGCGCCAGGCGCTGCCCCAGGCTGAGGTAGTCTTCCGAGGCCAGCTTGAAGAACGAGATGGGGTCGTGCTCGAAGGTGTCCACGCCCAGCGCCACCACCAGGGCATCGGGCTTGAACACTTCAATGCGCTCGCAAGCGGTTTCCAGGCCCTGGCTCCAGGTGCTGTAGGGCGTTCCCGGCGGATAGACGATGTTCAGGTTGTAGCCTTCGCCGGTGCCTTCCCCCAGCTCGTCTTCAAACCCTAGGAAGTGCGGGAACACCAGATCCGGGTCGCCGTGCAGGCTGATAGTGAGGACATCGGCCCGGTCATAGAAAATGGCCTGGGTGCCATTGCCGTGATGGAAATCCACATCCAGGATAGCAACCTTGCCGTAGCCCTGGTCCCGGAACGCCTGCGCCACGATAGCTGCGTTGTTGAAGAAGCAGTAGCCGCCGAACAGGTCGGCGTGGGCGTGGTGCCCGGGTGGTCGGCACAGGGCAAAGGCAGCGCGCTCACCATCGGCCACCAGTTTCTGGGCGGTCAGGGCCACGTTGGCGGAAGCGCGGGCGGCTTCCCAGGTGCCCTCCGAGATCGAGGTTTCGGCGGCAAAGCTGTAATAGCCCAGGCGGCCATCAATGTCCTTGGGAATCCGGTGGCGCATGCCCCGGCCTGCCCACACCGCGGGAATGGCTTCGCCGGGCTTGCCCGCAGCCAGCCAGTCCTGCCAGCAGGTCTCCAGAAACGCCACGTAATCCGGTGTGTGCACGCGCTGGATCGGCGCCAGCCCGAATTCTTCCGGCTCCAGAATCTCGCCCAGGGCCTGGTCTTTCACCCTGGCCAGGATGGTCTCGGCTCTTGAGGGTTTTTCATGGGGTTCGATCAGCAGGCCGCCATCCAGTTCGGTGCGTACATGGCGCCGGCTGTGCAACGGGGAGAAGACGGTTTTCATAGGGCGCGGGTCCTTGATATCAACGTGGAAGCACTCTGGCACAGGTTTGTGCATGGCTCAAACCCGGTAAGTGTGGCAGGCTGGGGTGCAGCATCGGGAGAGGGGATTACCGCTATGACAGAACTGGTTGCCGGGCTTACGCTCAGCCAGGGGCTGGGGCAGCTGTGTGGGTTGGTGGCCCTGGGGTTCTGTATTGCCGGTTTTGCCAACAAGAACGACGACCGCCTCCTGGTACTGCTGATTTCGGCCAATGTGGCCTTCGCCCTGATGTTCGCGTTCTTTCAGAGCTGGACGGCGGCGGCCCTGACGGTACTGGTGATCCTGCGCATCGCCCTGGCGCGCCGGTACCAGGGCAACGGGTTGATCATGGCGGTCATGCTGGTGGTCAATCTGCTGGTGGCCTGGGCAACCTGGACGTCTGCTACCGATGTGTTTCCCCTCACCGCCGCCGTTCTCGGCACCGTGGGCATGTTCATGCTCCGGGGTATTCCCCTTCGTATTGTTCTGGGGCTGGCGGCGCTGGCCTGGATGCTCAATAACCTGGTGATCGGATCCGTCGGCGGTACTCTGGCTGAGGGCATGGTGCTGGTTACCAACATCATTACCATCATCCGGCTGTACCGGTTGCAGAAACAATATCCCGGGCTTGATCTGCAGGCGCCACGGTCGGGAGAAGAGCGCGGGTAAGTTTGTCGTCGTCGCTGGCTTTGGCTATGGTCTAAGGGTGCCAACGGGCACCTAGTAACCGCCAATCAGGAGTGATGCATGGCAAACGACAGTTATCATGAGCCGGTGGGTGAACTGACAGACGACACCCGTGATATGCACCGGGCCGTCAGTTCGCTGATGGAAGAGTTTGAAGCCGTTGACTGGTACAACCAGCGGGTGGATGCCTGCAAGGATCCGGAACTCAAAGCGATTCTTGAACATAATCGCGACGAGGAGAAAGAACACGCGGCCATGGTGCTTGAGTGGATTCGGCGGAAGGATCCGACCATGGACAAGTACCTTCGGGAATTCCTGTTCAAAGAGGGGCCAATCGGTCACCACGACTGACTCAAACAGCCATATCCTGAGCGCAGATTGGCCAATTCCCGGAGCTGTCGGCCTGCGCTATCGTGATTCTCTACACGTGATTACAAGAAACGGATCGGATTCCGAGAGGGCAGGATATGGCTAAACAGCATTATGATGTATTGATCATTGGCGCCGGAGTATCCGGCATCGGCATGGCCTGCCACCTGAAACGGGAATGCCCTGGCAAGCGTTTCGCCATTCTGGAGCGCCGCCAGTCCCTCGGCGGCACCTGGGACCTGTTCCGTTACCCGGGTATTCGCTCGGATTCCGATATGTTCACCTTTGGTTATAACTTCCGGCCCTGGACCGGGGGCAAGGTGCTGGCGGACGGCGCTTCGATCAAGAACTACGTGGCGGAAACCGCGAAAGAGAACGATGTCGAGCGCCACATTCGTTATGGCGTGGCCGTGAAAACTGCGGACTGGTCCAGTGCCGACAAATGCTGGACCCTGACGGCCGAGAACGAGCAGACCGGTGATCGGGAAACCTTCACCGCCAGCTTTTTGGTGGGCTGTACCGGCTACTACAATTATGATCAGGGCTACAAACCGGATTTTCCGGGCGAGGCCGACTTCAAGGGGCAGATTGTCCAGCCCCAGCACTGGCCGGAAAACCTGTATTACACGGGCAAGAAGGTGGTGGTGATCGGCAGCGGTGCCACGGCCATTACTCTGGTGCCCACCATGGCGGAGAAGGCCGCACACGTTACCATGTTGCAGCGTTCGCCCACTTATCTCATGCCGCTGCCATCTACCGATAAAGTCACCCTGGCCTTGCAGAAAGTCCTGCCGGAAAAGGCCGCCTACCGGCTGACCCGTGCCCGTAATATCTCCATCTCCCGTTTGCTGTATGAGCGCTCGCGCAAGAGCCCGAAGGCCATGCGCCGGTTGTTCCTGGGAATCATCAAGCGCCAACTCAAGGGCAAGGCCGACATGCGCCACTTCAGCCCGGACTACAACCCCTGGGACCAGCGTCTGTGTGTAGTGAAAGATGGCGACCTGTTTGAGGCCATTAAAGCCGGCACCGCCTCCATCAAGACCGATCATATCGAACGCTTCACCAAAACCGGCATTCGCCTGAAGTCCGGTGAGGAGATGGAAGCCGACATCATCATTCCGGCTACCGGCCTGGACATCCAGATGCTGGGCGGCATCACGCCCCGGGTGGATGGCCAGGAGGTGGCGCTCAAGGACAAGGTGATCTACAAGAATGTGATGGTGGAAGGCGTACCCAACGCGGGCATGATCTTTGGCTACACCAACATTTCCTGGACCCTGAAAGCCGATATTGCCAGTGAGTACCTGTGCCGGCTGATCAACCACATGGATCGTAACGGCCATCAGGTGGCCGTGGCACGAGATACCGAGAACAGTAAAGGAGACGATACCATTCTCGGTTCCCTCGACGCGGGTTACATCAAGCGGGCAGAAGACCGGTTGCCGCGTCAGGGCACCCACGGCCCGTGGAAAGCCTCCCAGAACTATCTGCAGGATGTGAAGATCCTGCGCTTCGATCCCATCGAAGACGGCTATCTTGAGTTTGATGGCCAACCCAGTCGCGCGAGCGAAGGCCGTTCATCCGGTTTCCTTCGCCCGCTGCGTTCGGCTCTGTTCGGGGCCTGAGTCAGGCCCCGATTGTTACCGCTCCTCCGCCGACACCGAGACGTTGGCAGTAGTGTCGGCAGCTTGCCTCCAGGTACTGAGCGAACGGCGGTAAATGCACGTTCTGCTGCGCCAGAAACTGCTCTGTACGGGATGTGTCGAAACGGCAGGTCTGAATAAACGCCAGGGACTCCGGGGCCACCTTCAGCAGCCCGGGCAAGCCAGGTATGGCCAGCAGAGCTTTCATCACGCCGATAGGAAGATGCCTGCGGGGACCAGGCTTGCCCAGGAGTTGCGCAGCGGCCTGTAACAGTCCCGCCAGGTTGGGCGTGTTCTGGTCCAGCGCCAACAGCGTATCGGGCACCCGATTGGCCGTGCAGGCCGCTGCAATTAGTTGCGCCAGGCTATCCACCGGAATCAATGGCAACCAGTGCTCTGGCGACCCCGGAATCATGGCCAGTCGCCCGTGGTAAAGGTTGTCGAGCAAGCTGTACAGCGGTTGGGCCGGGTCCAGGTCCCCCGTTGAACGGTGGCCCGCCACCGTCGCCGGCTGTACTTCGACCGCATCCAGCCCGTGCTTTGCCACGAATTCCCGCAAGCGGAATGCGGATTCCAGTTTGCTGGCCTCATAGCCACCGGCTTGCCGGTACACCTGGCTCCAGTCGGTCTGCTCCGGGTGACTCAGTTGAATGCCCTGGCGTGACAGGTGTGCCTCGTTGGCGAGCATGAACCCTGTGATAAACACCAGCCGGCAGTCCAGGTGGCGGGCCAGTTCCGCCACCCGAAGACTGCCGGTAACGTTGGTGTGACGGGCCTCGTGCTCGGGCAGGTTCCAGGCGAACCGGGCGGCCAGATGCACGATGCATTCGATGCCGCTCGGTAAGGTGACCAGCCCCAGGTCCGGCTTTTCCAGATCGCCTTCCAGGGCGGAAAACCGCTCCATGGCGACGCCCTGCTGTTCGAGAAAGCCGGTGAGCTGTGTCAGGCTGGACTTGGAGCGGGTCAGTGCTTTCACGTCATGCCCCTGCTGCATCAGGGTGAGGCAAAGATATTTACCAATAAAACCGGTGGCGCCGGTGATCAGGATGGTCATGGTGCGTTCCTTGTTCATTGAGTCGAACGCAGCCTAAAGTATGGAGTATGCTCGAAGGTCAACAGGGAGGGTGCTTGGCATGAGGATATCGGAACTGGAAAGGCGCACCGGGGTGACCCGGGATACCCTGCGCTACTACGAAAAACAGGGGCTGATCCGGGAGGTGGGCCGCAGCGGAAACAACTATCGGGACTACCCGGAGCAGGCCGTCGCGCGTGTGGCGATGGTGCGGCAACTCAAGAGCCTGGGTTTTTCGCTGAACGAAATCCGTGAGTTGCTGGATGCGGTTCGCTCGGACCGGATTGATTGCCTGCAGGGTGCGGCGGTGATGGCCCGCAAGAGGGCTCTGGTGGATGCCCGGATTCGCGAACTGAAGGCCGTCAGCGCGTTATTGAAACAGGAGCAGGCCCGCCTGGAGGCCAGTGCCAGGGAGCATGGGCTGGTTTGATGGCCATCCTCATAATTGCTGATGGCGCGGTAAAAGTAGCTTCCTTAACATAGGTGGTCTATTCGGGTTCCTTTGATCTGTCCGGGAAACGGTCTTGCTGCCACTTCGCTCTGCGTTAGCCTACGTTGCCTTACTCTCTGCCATTCTGGCGAGCCTGCCGGGTATGACCTATCTGGGTGCTGCCGCCGCGGGTGCGACCGTCTTGCTGGGCTGGCAGGACATGCGCAATGTGCCCCGGGTGGTGTTTGTGGTGGCCCTGGCCATGTTCGTTTTCGCCCTGGGCTATGACCCGGAGCTGATTGAGACCGCCTCCGGCAACATGACCCGGCTGGCCGGCCTGATGCTGGCGGTGATGCTGCTGTCGAATGTGTTGGCCCGTACGGAGGACCTGCAACAGATTTCCGTCAGTCTGTTTGGTGGTGAGCCGTTGGCCCGATACCTCAGCCTCGCGTTTGGCACTTCGCTGGTGTCTGTTCCCCTGAACTTTGGTTCGGTGGCGGTGGTGGGCAGCCTGGTGGGCGAGCGCATCCGTCGCAACGGCGATTCCGAGTCTACCCGCAATGCCACCCGGGCTGTTTTGCGAGGGTTTGGCGTCGCCCCCATGTTTTCGCCCCTGTCCATTTCAGTGGTGCTGACCCTGACGCTGTTGCCGCAGGTGAGTCTGCTTTCGCTGTTGTTGCTGGCGGTACCGTTTTCCGTGGTGATGGTGCTGGCGGGGCTGCACTGGCGAGAACCGGAACCGTTGCAAAGCACAGAGCGGAGCGTTAACCGTGCTGGCGCGGGTAGCTGGTTGCGTTTTGGTGGGCTGATTCTGGCAATCTGCGTGGGTGTACTCTGGCTCAGCCACCGGTTCGGGTTGAGTTATGCCCATGCGGTGGCCTTGAGCTGTCTGGCAGCGGTGCTCTTGTACCGGATTCTGGGTTGGTTAAAGCGGGAAAATCCGCCCCTGGCCAGCATGGCCAATGTCAGCAATGAGCTGGCCATTGTTGGTGGCTCGGCGTTTATCGGGGCGGTGCTCAGTGGTGTGGTACTGGGCCAGATCAGCGGTCAGCCGGAATTACCGGTGTGGCTCTGGGCGCTGCTGGCGGCCGGTGTACCCTGGGTGTTTTTTGCTGCCGGACTGGCGGGTATGAACCCGATTATTATTGCTACCCTCATTGGCGGTATTCTGGGTTCGCTGTGGCCGGGCGCAGCTCAGCTCGGCCTGGCCATCGCCATGGTTACTGGCTGGGGTATTACCGCCTTCGGCACGCCCTTTGCGGCCAATGCGTTAATTATGGAACGGCTGACCGGATACCGGACAAGGGATGCCTCGTTTCGCTGGAGCCTGGCATTGTCGCTGTCGGGTCTTTGCGCCGCCAGTCTTCTGGGCTTCAGTCTGACTCTGTGGCTGGCCTGAGGTAAGCCGGGTTGAAGCGCTCGATGCTTCGGGCCAGGCTGGCGCGGGACAGTTCGCCCATATGGGTATCCACGAGTTGGCCCTCGGCGTTGTAGAACAGGGTGGTGGGCAAGCCGTGGCTGCCGACTACCCGGCCAAACCGGTTCTGTCTGTCGCTCAGTACGTGGCTCAGGTTCAGATTCTGTGCCATCAGGAACTTGCGGATGGTTGCCGGATGTTCGCCCTGATTGGCGAACACAAAGTTCACGTTCGGGTAGCGTTGCTGGGCGTCTTCCAGCACAGGCATCTCGCGGATACATGGCGGGCACCAGGTGGCCCAGAGATTGACCACCGTGGGCTTGTCACCGGCCAGGCTGGCCAGGTCTACCGGGCGTTCGTTCAGATCGGTCAGCGCCACTTCCGGCAGGCCCCGGGTTTGCTGGTTGATCAGCGCAATAATGCCAGACATACCGCCCCAGATGATGAGGCCAGCCGCGACCGCCGAGCCCAGCGCCCGGCGTATGGCCGCCCGTTTCCACATCAGGTAACCGGTGAAGGCAAACGCAGCAAACAGGCCGGTCACCAGGTCGAACCCGCCGTCGCGGATGTCGATCATGCCCAGCCAGTCGCCCTGGTACTCGCTGAAGTAGCGCACCACAAAACCGATGCGGGCACTGACCATGGCCACTAGAAAGATATCGGCCAGGGTACCGGCCACCGGCGTTTTCTCTTTCCGGCCGATCAGGCCGCCAACCACCAGGGCAACCACGAAGGCCAGAACGAGAAGCAGGTGTCCGATGGACAGGCTGAGGGGGCCGATGCCTACGCTGAGCATGGAATCTCCGGAAATCGGTGAGTTTTTAGTAGCATACGGCGGCTAATGACCGCCGGGCCCTGTCAGAGTTCCATTTATCACCCTGAAAATGAAGGCCGGCCAATAAAACCACCTATAGCTATTTGCCGGGTGCTCTGTTACCGTGCCTGCATCCTGCCTCTAGGGATTCCGCAGTTTCCGGCTTAAAGCCGCCTTGCGAACCATTTCATACGACCTGTCAGAGGACGTCACCCCGAACCCGGCGAGTGACCGTAGTCGTCTTTTATTCCATGACTTTCATGGCATCTGCCCGCATTCGCCGACGACGGTGTTCGTGGAGGCAGAATCAATCAAGAGTACATCGTATATGAGTTTTTCTTCTCTCGGTTTGTCCGAGCAGCTGGTCCGTGCCACCGCCGATCAGGGTTATGAAACCCCGTCTCCCATCCAGCAGCAGGCGATTCCTGCGGTGCTGTCTGGCAAAGATGTAATGGCCGCGGCCCAGACCGGCACCGGTAAAACCGCTGGTTTTACCCTGCCTTTGTTGCAGCGCCTGGCGGAAAATCCCCGCACTGGCAAAGGCCCCCGCGCCCTGATTCTCACACCCACCCGTGAGCTGGCCGCCCAGGTACACGATAGCGTGAACCTTTACAGCAAATACGTACCCACCAAGGCCGCTGTGGTTTTTGGTGGTGTAAAGATCAACCCGCAGATGATGAAGCTGCGCAAGGGCCTGGACGTACTGGTGGCCACACCGGGCCGTTTGATGGACCTGTACCAGCAGAACGCGGTGCGCTTCAACGAAGTGGAAATCCTGGTGCTGGACGAAGCCGACCGCATGCTCGACATGGGCTTTATCCGCGATATTCGCAAGATCCTGGCGTTGCTGCCGGCCAAGCGCCAGAACCTGCTGTTCTCCGCCACCTTCTCCAACGAAATCCGTACCCTGGCCCAGGGCCTGCTGGATAACCCGGTGCAGGTGGAAGTGGCGGCCCGTAACACCACCGCCGAGAAAGTGAAGCAGTCCGTCTACCCGGTTGACCAGAGCCAGAAGACAGCCTTGCTGAGCAAGCTGGTGCGTGACAACGACTGGGATCAGGTACTGGTTTTCACCCGTACCAAGCACGGCGCCAACCGCCTGACCCAGAAGCTGGAGAAAGACGGTATCACGGCTGCCGCCATTCACGGCAATAAGTCCCAGGGTGCCCGTACCCGTGCCCTGGCGGATTTCAAAGCCGGTGAAGTGCGCGTACTGGTCGCCACCGACATTGCTGCCCGTGGCCTGGATATCAAACAGCTGCCGCAAGTGGTGAACTTTGAACTGCCGAACGTGCCGGAAGATTACGTGCACCGCATTGGTCGTACCGGCCGTGCCGGTGAAAGTGGCCATGCCCTGTCACTGGTCAGTGCTGACGAAGGCAAGCTGCTGGCGGGTATCGAGAAGCTGATCAAGAAGCAGCTTCCGCGCAAGGAAGTGGAAGGCTTCGAGCCGAAAAACAACCTGCCGCTGAAGCCCAAGGCCAAAGCAGACCCGAGCAAGGCGCGGAATCGTCGCCCTCAGGGTGGCAATGGTAAGAGCTTTGGCCCGAAGCCGACTGGTCGTAGCGGCGGTCGTGGCCGTGGTGGTCAGGGCGAAGGACAGGGCCGTGGCCAGGGGCAGGGTAGAAGTGGTCGCCCGGCTCAACGCCAGAGCGCCTGAAAACCGTTTCTCCTGACATAAAAAAGGCGGGGCCGAAGCCCCGCGCAGGAGAACGCACCATCCGGTAGCCGACAGACCGTGGGAGCTACCGGGAGTGCGGATCAGAACTTGTAGGTGAAACCTACCATGTAGACCATGGGGTCGATTTCGACTTCGAATTCATCGGTTTCTGCCAGTTTGGTTCCGTTGGCATCAAACACATCGACTCTGGCGTCGGTGTTGATGTCGGCCCACCAGATCGCGGCGTTCAGACCGAAGTTCTCGCTCAGCATGTAATCCATGCCTACTTCAACGGCGACGCCAACGCTGTCGTCCAGTTCCAGTTCGCTGGATGCCACACCCAACGCGTTATCCAGATTGCTGCTGGTTTTCTCTTCGAAGAACACGGTGTAGTTCACACCCACGCCTGCGTACGGCTGGAAAGCGGAAGAGCTCGCCATCGGGAAATACTGCAGCGTGAGGGTAGGTGGCAGATGCTTGGTCTCACCAAGCTTGAGGTCGCCGGGCAGGTCGCCGCCACCGTTAATGTTGTGTTTGAACGGGGTTGCACCCAGTACGCCCAGGCCCAGGTGATTGGTCACCATGTATGTTGCACGCAGGCCCAGCTGGGTGTTGGTGTCAACGCTGACCTTGGAATCCACGCCAGCTCCCAGCAGCGGTGCGCCGCCTACGGTGATGGAATCACTGGAGTCATCCGGCGCGACATGAACCGCACCCGCACGCAGAACAAAATCACCCGCTTCAAAAGCCTGAGCTGCAGGAGCCACTGCCATTACGGCCGCAGCCAGAACACTGAGTTTAAAACCACGAGACATAGCCATCTCCTTATCCATGAAAGATCGATGGCTTAAATGTAATGACATCCGGACAGGCAATCTTGATTTAGCGCAAGAAATGGCGGAAGGCAGCGCGACTGGCCAATAAGTCTTGATTCAACTCAAGAAAAGGTGGGAATGCGGCTATTGCGGATGGTCAGCCCTGGGCTTCGTCGAGGGGATTGTCTTCATCGCTGGGCACAAATACGTCCCGAATGGACAGGGGCTGACCCTGGGTATTCTGCACGGTGACTGGCTGTATTGGCTGGCCGCTATCGCGGTCCCGTAGGTCCAGGGGCTGGCCGTCCGGAGACGGGTTCCACTTGTCGCCCCACTGGCGCAGAGCCACCACCACCGGGAACAGGTCGCGGCCTTTCTCAGTGAGCCGGTACTCAAAGCGTGAGCCGTGCTCGCCAACATCCACTTTGCGCAAGACCTCGTTGTCGACCAGTTTGGCCAGTCGGTCGCACAGAATGTTCTTGGCAATCCCCAGTTGCTGCTGAAAATCCACAAACCGGCGGGTGCCGTACATGGCGTGCAGCACAATCAGCAGCGACCACCAGTCCCCCACTTCATTCAGGGCGCGGGCGACGGAGCAGTTGGAGTCATCAAAACGTTTTCTGGCCATGTAGGGGAGTGTACCGAATAGGGTTGCATTTTGAAACCGGATTTAATAGGGTTGCTTTACGAAACCAAATTGATGAGGTTGCACATCACATGAGTATGAATCTTGGTCCTTTGTTCGAGCCGTTTGAACTTCATAACCTCAAGCTGCGCAACCGCGTAGCCATGGCGCCGATGACCCGCAATTTTTCGCCTAAGGGTGTACCCGGTCAGGATGTGGTGGACTACTATCGCCGCCGCGCCGAGGCCGGTGTTGGCCTGATCATTACCGAAGGCACTGTCGTGAACCACGCGGCTGCCAACGGTTACCCGAACGTACCGGCCTTCTATGGCGACGAAGCCCTGGCGGGCTGGAAGAAAGTGGTGGATGCCGTGCACGAAGCCGGCGGCGCCATTTTCCCGCAACTGTGGCACGTGGGCGCGGTACGCAAGGAAGGTATCGAGCCGGATCCCTCTGTTCCCGGTTACAGCCCTTCAGGCCTGTTTGCGCCTGGCAAGCCCAACGGCAAGGCCATGACCAGGGAAGACATCCAGGACGTGATCAAGGCTTTCGGTGATGCCGCCCAGGATGCCAAGGCTCTGGGCTTCGACGGTGTGGAAATCCACGGCGCCCACGGCTATCTGCTGGATCAATTCCTGTGGGAAGGCACCAACCAGCGCGACGATGAGTACGGCGGCAGCCTGGAAAACCGCCTGCGCTTTGTGGTGGAAATCGTCGAGGAAGTGCGCCACCGCGTGGGCCCGGATTACCCGATCATGCTGCGCTTCTCTCAGTGGAAGCAGCAGGACTACGAAGCAAAACTGGTGAATAGCCCCGAGGAACTGGAGCGCTTCCTGAAGCCTCTGGCGGAGGCCGGTGTCGATATCTTCCACGCTTCCACCCGCCGCTTCTGGGAACCGGAGTTCGAAGGTTCCAATCTGAACCTGGCCGGCTGGACCCAGAAGATCACTGGTAAACCGACCATGTCGGTTGGCAGTGTGGGCCTGACCGAAGACTTCATCAGCGGCACCTTCGCCAGCAAGAAAGAGTCGGTCGAGCAGTCTGGCATTGATGAGCTGGTTGAGCGCATGAACAACGGTGAATTCGATCTGATCGCCGTTGGCCGTGCCCTGCTGCAAGACCCTGAGTGGCTGGTGAAAGTGAAAGAAGGCCGCCTGAACGAAGTGGAAGCCTTCGCCAGGAAGTCTCTGGCCAAACTCTACTGATCGAACTTACCCCTTCGATCGTGCCTGCCGCGCGCCCTCGGGCCCGCGGCTTTTTTGGGTCTGAAATCTGTCCGGTTCGTAATCGCAGCAATCGCCAGAAACGCTATGCTGTAGGCAGATTGTTGCTATTCACCAGACAAGGAGTTGGATATGGCTTTGATGCGTCATCTTAAACTGGCTGGGCTGGCTGCGGTATTGGTCACCCTGGTGGGTTGCGCCAGCGTTGGCCGGGATTTTGCGACTCATAATGTCGACCAGATAACGATCGGTGAGACGACCCGCGCCGAGATACAGGAGATGTTTGGTGAGCCCTGGCGCACCGGTATTGAAGACGGCAAGCGCACCTGGACTTACGGCAAGTATCGTTGGTCCGCCTTTGGTGACGATGAAACCACGGATCTGGTGGTCCGTTTCAATAACGACGGCACCGTATCCTCTTACGTATACAACACCACCGAATAAAAGCTCCCGGGCGCCGGCCTGACCTCAGTCAGCGGCCGGCGCCTGTTTCAGCGCCAGAATCTGCCCGGAATCCAGTTCCTCAATTAATGCCCCCCGGAACTGCCGGTTGATGAACCGCTCCGTTTCCACCTGAATCCGCTCCCGCTGCCCGGGCTTCTCGATATAGTCCATGGCCCGGAACAGGATGTAGCGGATGGTCATGTTGGAAATCTCCTGTACCACCACCTCATCGACACCGGGCACCAGCCCGCGTTCCAGAATATCCTCGGCCATTTCCCGGGCACTGGCGTCCAGCTGTGCTTCGAGAGCCCGGCGTAACACGGGCGACGGGCCATGCAGTTCCCTGACCGCCACCGTGGTTGCCGCGGGGTTGGCCAGAAAGTAGTGGTACACAAAGGTGACGGTGTCGTGGGAGGCCTGTTCCGAGGAATCCGCCATCTGCCGCAACTGCCGCACGCCGGCTTTCATGTCCTCGGCGATATACCCCAGCACTTGCAAACCGAATTCGTCCAGATTGCGGAAGTGCCGGTAAAAGGTGTTCGGGTTTAACCCCGCCTCCCGGGCCAGTTCCCGCAGGCCCAGGGAGGTCAGGCTGCGGCTTTGGGTAATCAGCCTTAGAGCGGCCTGGACCAGTTTCAGTTTTCCGCCGGCAAGTCGTTGCATCGAGTCGTGTTTCCTTTGGGCGTTGGGCCAACAACCTGTCACTCAGGGCCATTCCTGTGCGAGTGGGTATACAGGTGTCTACTTTGACCGGTATACATGTGTCTACTGGTCATGATGACCACACCGACAACAACAGGCAAGGCCCTTCAGGCCACACAGGAGTGCAGCAATGAAACAAACCGCCAAGATCGCCATTATCGGCACCGGATTTTCCGGCCTGGGCATGGCCATCAAGTTGAAAGAGGCCGGCTTTGACGACTTCGTGATTCTGGAGCAGAGCGACAATGTCGGGGGCACCTGGCACGATAACCACTACCCGGGTTGCGCCTGCGATGTTCAATCTGCGCTGTATTCCTTCTCTTTTGAGCAGAATCCGAACTGGACCCGCATGTTTGCTCCCCAGCCGGAGATTCAGGCGTACCTGCGGCATTGCGCCGAGAAATACGGCCTGATGGATCACATTCGTTTCAATACCCACGTGGCGGGTGCCCGTTGGGATGAGGCCACCTCGGGCTGGGTTGTGGAAACCTGCAACAGTGCAAAACTCTGGGACTACATGGAAAAGAAAGGTTTGAAGCCCGGGGATGAACTGGATCGCAGCGACAAGGCCCTGCCGCCAATCCGCAAGCTGCGAAGTGGGATTCTGGTGTCCGGCATGGGCGGCCTGAGCACCCCCGCGTATCCGGAGATCAAGGGCATAGACACGTTCACAGGGGCCAGTTTCCATTCCCAGAACTGGGACCATGACTACGATTTTCGTGGCAAGCGGGTGGCGGTTATCGGCACCGGTGCCTCGGCCATCCAGTTCGTGCCGGAAATTGCCAAAGACGCCGCCCATCTGGACCTTTACCAGCGTACGCCGCCCTGGATCATGCCCAAGCCTGACCGGGAAATCCGGCCACTGGAGCGGGCCATGTTCCGCCGGTTCCCGCAAACCCTGAATGCGTTCCGCCAGAGCATTTACTGGATGCTGGAAGCCCGGGTGCTTGGCTTCGTGGGTAACCCGCGCATTCTGAAAGTCGGTGAGTTGCAGGCCCGTCGACACATCCGCAACCAGATCAAGGACAAGGAACTGCGCAAGAAAGTGACGCCGGATTTCCACTTCGGCTGCAAGCGGGTGTTGATCTCCAACAACTACTACCCGGCCCTGGACCAGGAACACGTGGACGTACTGACAGACGGCGTTCGCGAAGTGAAAGGTAACACCATCATCGACAACAATGGCACCGAGCGCCCGGTGGATTGCATTGTCTATGGCACCGGCTTCAAGGCCCAGGAACCCATCCCCCGGGGCATGATCTTCGGCCGTGGTGGCCAGGATCTGCTCGACGCCTGGCGCGAGGGTGCGGAAGCCTACAAAGGCACCACCGTGGCCGGCTTTCCAAACTTCTTCATGCTGATGGGTCCCAACACCGGGCTGGGCCACAGCTCCATGGTGTACATGATCGAGTCCCAGGTGCAGTACGTGCTGGATGCCATCAAGAAGATGGACCACCGAGGCTGGAAGAGCGTGGAAGTGAAAGAGGATGCCTACAGCCAATACAACGCCTCTATACACGCCAAACTCGGCGACTCCGTGTGGCAGACCGGTTGCAAGAGCTGGTATGTGAACGAGAACGGCAAGAACACCACCTTGTGGCCAGGCTTCACCTGGCAGTTCCGGCAGCAGACCCGGCGGTTTGATGCCGAGCAGTATGTGTGTGAATCGGCGGAGGTGATGGAGCAGGGTGCGGAGCCGGCGTTGGCGAGTTAAAACGAGAGATAATCGGGCGCCCGAGTCAGGAAGCTTCGGTCGCTATGAAGTTGAATTGAGACAGAATACCTTGTTCAACGAAATCCAATGACTTAGTTTTATACGGCGTCGTGAGCCAGGGATTGCGCTCACTTTTTATCAGATAGCGCTACCGCTATTGTCCAGGACAAGGAAGGTCATGTTTCTTAAGTATCACTATGATCTCCAACCGCAGGATCTGTTGCGGTTGGAGAGTCCATTCTTTGCCGCAGAAAAAATCCGGGAGTTGTTCCGCAGGGGAACCCCTATTCCAGCATCCCTCTTTTTTCATTATTCCCCCCCTTTTACGCATAGCCGATCTGATATCCATTATCAGGAACTGGTCTCGAAGATTGAGGCCGGTGAGTTATGCCTTGTCTATTCCGACATCGAAAGTGGGTCGGTTTCGGCTCCATTAGTCGCCTGGAGGCCAGGTAGCGAGGCGGAGGAATCGGACCTTTGGAGCTGTGCCGGGACCTTTGGCCGGGGAATTCCTGGATTAGAGGAACTCGTCGCTGAAATGAATCGACGCCGGATTACGCCGCAGACACTTCAGAAAATGTCTGCCACCGGGGCATCCAGTCTTAATGAGATTGAACAGTGGAACCAGTTCGCAGAATCCGTTGGCGGAGACCAACCTCGTCAGGATGAACATCGCTTATCTCTTCCGATAGGGGGCTCCGCCAACATTGCGCCTCTGCCAATGAGAGAGCAGCATAATTCCACGTCTCCGGAACGAGGAGTGCACCTCGTAATGGGGCTGTTCACCGATGGGACATTGAACAATATCGATAATATCGAACTCTTTCGGGAGCAGGTAAGAGAATGCGAAGTTCTCGAACAAACGGATCCAGAGGCGGCCAAAGCGTGCGCTGATCGGCTTGCTTTGGAATTAGGTGACAGCTACGCCAATGCGCCGACCAATGTGGTTAAGTTGTTTGATCTGTACAGGGAGGGCGAGACACAAGATGGCGAAATGACAAGCCTGATGATGAAAACGTATAGCCATGGAGTGGGTACTGAAAATGGGGGTGAAGACTCCACGCTCGATTCGGCAACAGGGTTGGGTAAAACGGGTGTAGTTTCACAGGTTAATCGTCTATTCGACTCCACAGCAGCGATTGCGAATCTTCGACTGCGTGGTCGACCCGTGACCAAGCTCTCTATTGATCTCTTTGGCTTCAGCAGAGGTGCGGCGGCGGCTCGTCATGCGGCAAATTCGATTCTTCGAGGTCGTGCGGGAAAATTTGGTAGGGCACTCTCTAAACAAGGGATCGGCTGGCCTGAGCAGGTTGAGGTTCGCTTTCTAGGACTATTTGATACCGTTGCCGGAATTGTGAATCTCAGAGCCGGAGATTTCTCCGCTTCAGACGGAGAAAACGATCCTGTTGAACTCAAGCTGGATTCGTCCAAGATTGGGAAGGTAGTTCACTTTGTCGCGCGCGATGAAATAAGAGCTAATTTTGCCCTAAATAGCGTTGGAGATTCTGATGGCCGACTACCCGAAAACTTTCGTGAGATAAGCTTGCCGGGCGCTCATTCTGATGTGGGGGGAGGGTACCATTCGCTTCAGGATGAGGAGTTGCTTCTTGCACCCGTTATGGAGATCAGAGGCTCCGACACTCAACGACCAGAGCAAACCATGAAATGGGATAACCTTGAGGCTCTCATGGTCGAGATCCAGTCCGAGGGCTGGATTGGGGATTACAGCCTGCCAATGCGTGATGGCACCGCACCCACCCTCGAAATTACACAGAAACGCAGTGAGCACCCAGCGCCCGATGGCCGGGTTGATCTTGCTTTGAAGATGAGGAGAAGAGTCAGTGGTGAATACTCCAATCTTTGTTTGAACTTGATGTATGAAATGGCCAAGGAAGCCGGACTACTATTTGATGCGATCCCGGATGAGGATTCTTGGAGCTATCCGGAAGAGCTTGCAGCTATCTGTGATAGCCTCAAATCGCAGATAGTGAACGGAGTAGACGCTCCCCAACTGGTCCCAAAACAACGAATGCTGCTAAAGCAGCGCTATACCCACTGCTCAAGCCACTATAACCCTATCAGGTTTATGCTTGGTGAACAGGAGGTTTCGATGGAGTTTCCTTTCCAGCCTTGGGGGCATCCATTGCGACCAACCCCAACGAGAAAGAGAACGGTCCATTACCAACAGGGAATCGGAAAAGCATGAGCCGGAACAACTTTCTTAAACTTCTATTTATATTGGCTATTTATTCCGTAGCCGGATGCAGTAATAAGCCAATCGCGGAGAACGACATCTCCTGGTATTTCTCACTCGCCACACCGAAACACTACGATGTCTGGGTTGAGCATCTCCAGTTCGAGCGATCAGGTGAACGTAGTTGGTATCATCCAGCTGGCTCAATGAGCTGCTGCTGGAAAGGACCGTCCGGCCCAGCCGGAATAGCCGGTCGAATGGATCTGTTTCCTGATTATGTAGCCATCCAATGGTTTTCATTTGCAGAGCAAAAGTTCTATCAGCGAATCATTAAGGTTCCCCGAGCCTGGCAGGACAGAATGCGAGAGCCTGCACTATTACAAACCGAGCTGCACGGTGGCGTAATGAAGCCAAGAAATTTCATTGTGTTTGGCCTCGCTCCCGGCGGTGAAGTGGTGGTTTGGATGATGAACCAGATCGGCAATGAAGTAGAGCTCGCCCGATTCCAGGCGAACGAGTTGGATCGGGACCCCGACATCTACCGTGTAAACACCGAAGAGTATCTGGAACAACATGGGGATTTCCTGGATCAACACGGAATCCCAACGAGTGGTTGGTAGTTTTCGCGTTCCTGAAATACCATAAGCACCCCGATCCACTGGAACACGGATCATGAACTGGCGCCCTTGGTTATTCGGCGCTTGTTGCTAAGCCTGAAATTTCAGCAGGGAACGCATGAATACGGAACAGGATACCGATTACCAGTACCGCGAGCGGGTGGTAGTGCCCCGCCCGGACAAAGAACTTCGCTTTCGGAACGGACGAATCCCCGGGTATTTTTCGATATTTCTCGGAGGCTTGAGCCTGGCGGCGGTGCTTGCCTACCTGTTCCCTTCGTACCTGACCACCACCGATCTTCGTGCCGCGTATGATGCCGAGGCGCTTCAGGATGTCCTGAAGTACGGTATGTGGTTCTCCCTGTTTTTCGGCATTACCACCTTCATTCTTGATCGTCGTAAACGACTTGGCGCTGCAGGTATTGCCATGACGCTGATCGCGTTTGCCCTGGGTGGCTACAACGTGCCGGTCGGGCCGGTGGAGCCGAAACCTCTGTCTCTTGGCGTGGACTGGCTGATTCTGGCCTTTCTGGGTTCCACCATTGTCTTTACCAGCCTGGAGAAGCTCTTTCCGAAGTATCGGGAGCAGGTCATCTTGCGGGATCAGTGGGGGCTGGATTTCTTTTACTTCTGCCTGAATCACCTGCTGATCTCAGCGGTTCTGCTGTTTGGCAACTTCCTGGTAACGCGCTTTGAGTGGGTGGCCAGCGACAGTCTTCAGGCGGCTATCCAGAGCACGCCGCTATGGCTGCAGGTGGTTCTGCTGATTCTGGTGGCCGACTTCGTGCTGTATTGGGAGCATCGGGTATTCCATGAAGTCCGGCGGCTGTGGCTGTTTCATGCGGTTCACCATTCGGTGGAAACCATGGACTGGCTGGCGGGCTCCCGCGCGCATGTGGTTCAGATTTTTATTGAGCGGGGGTTGGTGATGCTGGCGTTGTATCTGCTCGGAGCCAGCAAGGAAGCGCTGGATATCTACGTCACGTTTGCCGCGCTGCAGGCCATCATTATCCACAGCAATCTCAATGTGCCCTGGGGGCCGCTCAAGTACCTGTTGGTAACGCCGCAGTTCCACCACTGGCACCACAGCTCAGAGAAGCCGGCCATCGATACCAATTACTCGGCACACACGGTGCTCTTTGACCGGCTGTTCGGTACCTATCATTTCCCGAAAGCGCACTGGCCAGCGGAGTATGGCACGACCCAGAAACTGCCGGGTTCCTATCTGGGGCAGCTGTTCTATCCGTTCCGCAGGCGGTGACCGGCAGTTGCCGTCACGGTGATGCAATGGGATGATGCGCGGATTGCGTGCTGCCTGGCCCGCATTCACCCATCATCTGAAACCGGCAGGATGTCATGGCCAACCGAACCTCAACCCGACTGAACAAATACATCAGCGAGAGCGGCATGTGCTCCCGTCGGGATGCCGACCGGTACATCGAGCAGGGCAACGTGCACATCAACGGCCGCCGGGCCCAGGTGGGCGATCAGGTGTTGCCCGGGGATGTGGTGAAGGTCAACGGCCAGGTGGTGGAGCCGAGAGACGAAGAAGATCTGGTGTTCATCGCCCTGAACAAACCGGTGGGTATTGTCAGCACCACCGACAGGGCGGAGAAAGACAACATTCAGCGTTTTGTCGGCCACAGTGAACGGATTTTCCCCATTGGCCGGCTCGACAAGGATTCCCAGGGGCTGATTTTCCTGACCAGCAATGGCGATCTGGTCAACAAGATCCTGCGCGCCGGGAATAACCACGAGAAAGAATACCTGGTGACGGTGGATAAGCCGGTCACCCGGGAATTCGTAGAGGGAATGAGTAACGGTGTGCCGATTCTGGGTACCGTGACCAAGCGCTGCAAGGTCGAAAAGGTGTCCCGGTTTGTGTTCCGCATTACTCTGGTTCAGGGCCTGAATCGCCAGATTCGCCGTATGGCGGAGTACTTTGGCTACGAGGTGACCAGGCTGGAGCGGGTGCGCATCATGAATGTCAGTCTGCAGGGGTTGCCGGTGGGCGCCTGGCGGGATCTGACGGAGAAGGAACTGGCGGTACTGTTCGATGCCATCCGGGATTCCTCGTCCGAGGCTGCGGAGCCTGCTGGCAACAAATCCCGCAAGAAGCCTGCGGGTGCGAGGGGCGCTCGCCCGGGGCCCGGTGGTAAACCGGCGCGGGGTGGCGCAAAATCTGGCGGGAAGCCACCGGCTGGTAAAGGGCGAAAAGGCCCTGGTACCGGGCCCGGTAAACGGCCCTCTGGTAAACCCGGTGGCGGCCCAAAGCCGGGTGGTCGTGGTCCGGGATCCAAAGGTAAGCCATCGAAACCGGGCAAGCCCCGCAAGCCGTCCATCAAGAAGCGTTGAGTACCCATAGGTTCTCTTCCTTACGGCAAAAAAGCCTTTCGGGCGCTATGCTTACCGGCTTTAACCCTGTGCCGGATTTGCCCGAATGTTTGAAACGTTTTTCTCTACCTATCTCAGCAGCACCATCCGATTCCTGTTCCTGCTGGCGCCGTTTTTCGTGGTCACCATGTTCCTGGCCCTCACCCGGGGGCTCCCGATGGCGGAGAAAACCTCCATCATTCGTCGGGCCTGTGTCTCGGCCTTTATTCTGGGTGTGATTCTGTTCTTCGCCGGCCCGCTGTTGTTCAACGCGATTGGCATCACTCTGAACTCCTTCCGCATCGGCGCTGGCAGCCTGCTGTTCCTCACTGCTATCAGCCTGGTGAACAGCGGCACCCGCAACCACGCCACCGGCTTGCCTGAAGAGGACCGGGATGACATTGCGGTCGTGCCCCTGGCCATTCCTGTCATGATTGGTCCGGCGACCATTGGTGCCATCATGGTTTACGGCGCCGAACTTAAAGCGGTGCCGGAAGTGGCCGGCGGTTTGCTGGGCCTGGTGTCGGGCTTGCTGATTCTGGCGGGATTGCTTCGCTTGTCCGGTTATCTGGAGAAAGCGTTGGGCAAGACCGGCCTGAACATTATGTCGAAGATCAGTGGCCTGATTCTTTCCGCGATGGCGGCAGAAATCGTGCTAACCGGTATTGCCGGCTTCATTGCCAGCACCTCGGGCGCCTGAGACAATCCGGTCGTTATTTCTGGATGGGATGAATCATGCCCGCGAACACCATTGAGCATAATCGCAGCCGGTTCAATTTTGATGGCATCGAGGCCATCTGGCTCTTTGGCTATGGCTCGCTGATCTACAAAGTGGATTTCCCGTTCCTGGAGCAACGCCCGGCAGCCATTCGCGGTTGGGCTCGGCGGTTCTGGCAGGGTTCTCATGATCACCGTGGCACCCCCGAAGCGCCCGGGCGGGTGGTCACGCTGATTGAGCAGCCCGGTGCCGTATGCAGGGGCGTGGCCTACCGGGTGTCACCCAACGTCTTCGAGTACCTGGATGTGCGGGAAAAGAACGGCTATCTGCGCTTCAGTACCACCATGACCTTTGACGATGGCAGCCATGCCGAGGGGCTGGTGTACATCGCCACGGAAGACAATGAGGCCTTTCTGGGCGAGGCACCGGAAGCGGACATTGCGCGCCAGATTGCCCTGGCGACGGGGCCTAGCGGCCCCAATTCGGAGTATTTGCTCAGGCTGGCAGATTCGCTGCGTCAGCTGGGCGATGATTGTTCACACACCTTTGCCATCGAGGCCTGTCTCCGGGCTGACGAATTGCCAACCCCTTGAGTTGTTGCCTGCTCGGCCGGGTTGAAGCCACGGGCGGGTGACCGTTTCCGGTGCCGCAGGCCAATCAGTACCAGCGGCACGACGATCATCAGGCTGCCCGCCAGGAACCACAGGTCTGGCACCTCACCAAACCAGATCCAGCCAATGGCGACCGCCCAGATCAGCCCGGTGTATTCGGCGCTGGTAACCTGGTTGGCATCTACCTGCCGGTAGGCCAGCAACACGGTGATGTTGTAGCCCAGGATGAACAGGGCGGAACCGGCGGCGCTGATCAGGATTTGCGGGTTCCAGGCAGCGCCTTCCCAGAGTGCCAGGGCGGCGGCCGCCGGGACGATCAGCAGGTAGTTCAGAAACAGTTTGTGGACGGTGGTTTGCTCCTTGGGTAGCTGGCGCACCATGACGGCGTTGATGGCCAGGGCGAAGGCAGAGCCCAGGGCGGCGATGACGGCCCAGTTGAAGTCCACCGGGCGCAGGATGACGATGATGCCGGCAAAGCCGCTGAACACAGCAGTCACACTGAGCGGGGTCAGTTTTTCGCTGAAGAATACGGCGGACAGCACCATCACCAGGATGGGCGCGGCGTAGAACAGGGCGTTGGCGGTGGCCAGTGGCAGGTTGGTGAGGGCCACCACCATGCAGACGATACCGACCAGGTGGATGTGGGCGCGGATGGCGTGGATTTTCAGGCCGCCGAAGAGGTTGTTGCGGTCGAGTTTGCGGGCGAGCGGGAGCAGGAACGCCAGGGTGAGGACGCAGCGCAGGAAGGCGAACTGGAAGACGGGGGCACCGGGGTCCAGGAGCTTGATGAAGACGTCTGAGAGTATGGCCATGGCGTTGCCGATGACCAGCAGCAGAATGGCGCTGTTGACGGTTTTGCCTGACACTGTGGTGCTCCTTTTCCTGAAATCCGCTAACTTGAGTGCACGGGTGTGTCGGCGGACTTGCTTCCGAAAACCGCTGCTAGTACATCCCTGTACGCTTGTCTCCGCCATCCATGGCTACGAACATTTTCGGAAGCAAGTCCGCCGACACACCCCCTGACCTTGGATGTGGATTCTAGGCGTGCTTAACT
Source organism: Marinobacter sp. bablab_jr008 (assembly GCF_016464145.1). NCBI lineage: Bacteria > Pseudomonadati > Pseudomonadota > Gammaproteobacteria > Pseudomonadales > Marinobacteraceae > Marinobacter > Marinobacter sp. bablab_jr008. Next base: position 66,421 of record NZ_JACDWW010000046.1, on the reverse strand, counting down.
ATCCGATAAAATGATCAATATTCCCCATTCATTAGAAAATTAGATAAAAAGCAACGATGAGACTCCCACCTCTAAAAGCTCTCCCAGTATTTGAAGCCGCCGCCCGGCTGAACAGTTTTTCAGCGGCCTCTGAAGAACTGGCCATCACCCAGAGCGCGGTCAGCCATCAGATCAAACAGCTGGAAACCTATCTGGGCGAGCGGTTGTTCTGGCGCTCCGGTCGTCGGGTGACGTTGACCGATGAGGGGCGGCAGTATTTCGATGCCATTGGTTCGGCTCTGCTTCAGATTGAGCGGGCCAGTGAGCAGTTGCTGGGGCATGAGGAGAGTCGGTTGCGGTTGTCGGTGTTCAGTTCGTTCGCCGTGCGCTGGCTGGTGCCCCGGTTGCCGGATTTGCAGCGGCTGCATCCGCAGATTGATCTGGCGCTGGAGATGAGTAGCGAGAACCCGGTGTTGTCGGATCGGGTGGCGGATTGTTTCATCACCATTCACCGGGATTCCCGGGCCTACAGTTACGATTTGCTGTACGAGGAGCGGCTGTTTCCGGTCTGTAGTCAGGATTACTGGCAACGTATGCGCCGGGAACTGGGCCGGGATGTGGAGCCGGAGCGGCGGGATGAGCAACCGGTGTCGCCGGGTGAGATGGCGGGGTTTCCGCTGCTATCCACTCACAGCATTTTCGACCGACCGGCCGGAGACTGGGAGGCCTGGTACAGCGCGGTAGGTGAATTGATGCCCATGGGTACTCGCGTGCAGCACTTCAGCCACATGCTGTTGGCGCTTGAGGCGGCGCGGTTTCATCAGGGGATTGCTCTGACCAATGACTACATGCTGAGTACGCGGAAGGATTCTGAAGATTTCGTGCGGTTGCCGACGCATTCGGTGGTAACCGGTGACAAGTTCTACTTTGCCTGGAAGACCAGCCGCCGGCGGGAGCGCGGGATTCAGACGCTGCGCCGGTGGTTGGTGGATGAGGCGATTCGGGGTGGCTTGAGGGGCGAGTGACCGCCCCTCAACGGGAGGGTGGCGAAGCTCAGCCTTTGGATGGCCGCTCCACCACCTTGCGCTTGCCTTTGGCGCTTTTGGCGAGGGATTTCAATCCGCCGGCATCAAAGGCGTCTACGCGGATGACGTCATAGAGTGCCGTCAGGGCTTCTTCCAGTTTCGGGCACTCCTCTGCTTTGACAATGCCCTGGGCACAGGCCCAGTCCACCAGTTCCTTGCGTTGGTGGCCCATCAGCAGGGCGATGCCATCCACTTCGTCTTCGTCCCGGCTGCGGATCGCTTCGTGCAGTTTGTGGCGGGATTCCTCGGTTTCGTTCGCCAGTCGGTAAGCATTGAGGACGCGTCCGAGCGGGTCGCTGGGATCGGCATTGATGAAGGTTCCCCGGCTGATGCGCTGGCGCACAGGCGTGTCTTTCACGATGGTGGCCGCCACTTTTGCACCGAGCTTGTCATCCGGGCCGTTCAGGCCTGTAGCGCCGAGCGGGAAGACCATCAGCCGCAGCGGCCAGCGCAGGGCGGGTACCGGGAAGTTGATGATGGCTTCTCTCATGGAGTCCTGCAGGTCGTGCAGGCAGGTTTGTAGGCACCATTCCACCAGGTCCCGTTGGTCGTCCGGATAGCCTTCCTCATGCCATTGCTTGATCACGGCGGTGGCGTAATAGAGCTGCACCAGGCAGTCGGCCATGCGGCCAGACAGCCGCTGGCGAGCTTTCAGGCCACCGCCGACGGTGAGCAGGGTCACGTCGGTCATCAGAGCAAAGGCGGCCGAGAAACGGCCCAGCTGGCGGTAGTATTTCTGGATGTCACCCTGGCGGGGTGCGCTTTCCAGCCAGCCTTTACTCAGGCCCAGAACGAATGCACGCAGGGCATTGCGGGTGGTGTGGGCCAGGTGGCGGTAGAAGATGCCGTCGAACTTCTTCGCGGCTTGATCCTGGTCTTCCATGCCCGCCGCTTCGATTTCCTCAACAATAAAGGGGTGGCAGCGGATGGCACCCTGGCCGAAGACCATCAGGCTCCGGGTCAGGATATTGGCGCCTTCGACGGTAATGCCGATGGGCACGGCCTGGTAGGCCCGGGCCAGGAAGTTGCGGGGACCGGTGATCACACCCCGGCCGGCGACCACGTCCATGGCGTGGTTGATCACTTCCCGCATCAGATCGGTGTTGCGGTATTTCAGCACCGCGGAAGGTACCGACGGGCGCACCCCCCGGTCCAGCATGCCGGCGGTCAGCAGGCGGGCGGCGTCCATCATGTAAGTGTAGCCGGCAATCGGTTCCAGGGCTTCCTGTACGCCTTCAAACTGGCTGATGGAGCGGCCGAACTGCTCCCGGGTGTAGGCGTAGGAACCGGTCGCCAGGCTGGCCAGTTTGCCCGCGCCGGTGCCCAGAGCGGGCAGGGAGATGGATCGGCCGATGGACAGGCATTCCAGCAGCATTTTCCAGCCCTTGCCGAGCATGTCCTGGCCGCCAATCACCTGTTCCATGGGGATGAATACTTCGGTGCCCCAGGTTGGGCCGTTCATGAAGACCGTGTTCATGGGCAGGTGGCGGGCACCGGCATTTACGCCGTCGGTATCCCGCGGCACCATCACACAGGTGACACCGATCTCGTCCTGCTCGCCAAGCAGGTGCTCGGGGTCGTAAACCTTGATGGCGAGGCCGATCAGCGTAGCGACCGGCGCCAGGGTGATGTAGCGCTTGTTCCAGGTCACTTTCAGGCCCAGCACTTCCTTGCCGTTCCATTCGCCCTTGCAGACGATACCTTTGTCCGGAATTGCGCCGGCATCGGAGCCGGCGACCGGGGAGGTCAGGGCAAAGCAGGGGATTTCCTCACCCCCGGCCAAGCGGGGCAGGTAGTGCTGTTTCTGCTCTTCGGTGCCGTAATGCATCAGCAGTTCGCCAGGACCGAGGGAGTTGGGCACCATCACGGTCACCGCCGCAGACACGCTGCGGGTGGAGATCTTCATGACGATTTCGGAATGGGCTGTGTTGGAAAAACCCAGGCCGCCGTCTTCTTTGGGAATCACCAGGCCAAAGAAGCCCTTGCTGCGAATGAACTTCCACACTTTGTCTGGCAGATCGTAGTGTTCGTGGGTGATCTGCCAGTCGTCCAGCATCTTGCACAGCTCTTCCACCGGGCCATCAAGAAACGCCTGTTCTTCACTGGTCAGGTGGGCGGGCGCGGCATCCAGCAGCTTGTTCCACTCAGGCTGGCCGGAAAACAGCTCACCGTCCCAGTCGACTGAGCCGGAATTGAGCGCTTCCTGTTCGGTGGGAGACAGTTTTGGTAAGCGACTGCGAACCCAGCCCAGCAGTGGCCGGCTGAGTTTATCCAGGCGCAGGTCGCCAGGGAGGGTTACGATCAGTGCCAAAGCCAGCAGGATGCCGCCGATCAGAAAACTCAGAATGTGCCAGTCGTCCTGGGCGACACCAATCAGGGTAGCGACGGACATGATGAGGGCGGCAGTTTTGCCACCGATACTGAAGTAAATCAGTACCAGGGCACTGAGAACGAGGAGCAGAACGCTCATGGGCAGACCTCCATATCATGAATGAAATCAGACAGATTTGATTCTTACCATCGGTCAAAGTTCAGTCAGTTGCAAGCGGTTAGCGAGGTAAAAGCCCGTGGGAGAATCGAATTCTTGATTTACAGATTCTTTACGGAGCCCCAGCGGTTCAGGCTCAAAGGCTGAGCCCGGTTACCAGCAGCGCCAGTGTGGACAGCAGTACCGCCACGTTGGCGCCAAGCACCCGGTTGAGCTGGTCTGGCGTCGCCAGTACCCGAGGCAGTCGAAGGCTGATCCAGAGGGCTGCCGGTAGCGGCGCCAGGGCGATAAGTCCGGTCATATCGAGGTGGCCACTGACCACACCGGCCACGATGACGCCATAGCTGGCAAGCAACAGGCCAGCCACCAGATGGGCGGCTTTTTCGGGGCCAAGGGTAATAACCAAATGGCGCCGGCCAATCGCTCGATCGGCCTCTGCATCCGGTATCTGGTTGATCAGCAACAGCTCACTGACCATCAAGAGCGCCACCAGAGACACCAGCAGGGCGGTGGTATCGATGCTTGCCCCAAGCGCGATAACGGTGCCCAGCACCATGATGGGACCAAACCCCATGCCCGGTGCCAGCAGGCACAGCAGTGGGGAGCGGGTAATCCAGCGGGTATAGGTGAGCACCAGCACCACACCGGCCGCTCCGAGCACCAGCAGAGGCAGACCCCGCAGCCAGAGAAAATACAGACCGATGGTAACCACCACCGCGAGTGTGCCCAGACCTGCCCAGAGCACGCGCCGGGCTGCAGACGGCACCTCGGGCAGGGCGCCGCTGCCACCGGAGAACGGGGTGCGCTCGGTGATCATGTCGAGGCCGGAGCGAAAATCGTCGTATTCGTTCAGCAGATTCACCGCCGCATGGGCAAGTACGGCGCCAAGGAAAACCAGAAAGGTGTGTAAAAGTTCGGGCGCCTGGCCCTGTTGCCAGGCGACGGCCAGGCCCAGGCCGGCACACAACGGGGCAAGCAGTAAAAAGTTCGGGCGGGACGCGCGGACCACCGCAAGGGTTTCTGACATTGATCAACTCTCCGGATTGCGGAGAAGCTTACACGTAGCCCGCCGCGAATACCAAGCCCAGCACAATGGGCATTACCACCAGACTGCCCAGGTTGCTCAGCAGCACCAGAGAGGCCACCGCGTGGGGTTCCTGCTGATACTGTTCGGCCACCATGTAATTCAGTACGGCCGGTGGCAGGGCGGCAAAGACCCAAAGGCTGGCAACCTGCAGCCCCGGCAGATCCAGCAGGGCAATCATTGGCCAGGCCAGAATGAGTCCGGAGAGCGGGCAGGCGATGGCGCCGATCAGCCCCAGTTTCCAGTCACTGAAATCGACATCCAGCATGCGGACGCCCAGGGCAAACAGCATCAGTGGAATGCACACACCGCCAAGCATGTTCAGGGTTTCCAGCAGCCAACCCGGCAGCGGGATACCACTGAGGTTCACCGCCAGGCCGGCGATGCTGGCGAAAACGATGGGCAACCGTAGCCGGCGGATAATGGAGGTGTGGGGGTCCAGCATGTACAGGCCTACCGAGAAGTGCAGCAGCATTTCCACGATGAACAGCACGATGGCCGCAGGCAGCGCCGCATCCCCGAATGCCAGCACCAGAATTGGAATGCCCATGTTGCCGGAGTTGTTGAACATCATCGGTGGCAGGAAGGTTTTCAGGTTCAACTTCAGCAGCTTGGCCACCGGATACAGAATCACACCGGACCCCAGAACCACCACCGTGGCGGCCAGCGCCAGCCAACCGTATTCCTGCAAGGGTGCCTGCTGGTCTGCCAGTACCGCAAACACCAGCATGGGCACGAACAATTCCATGTTGAGCACGTTCAGGCCCTGAATATCCGGTGTCCGGTAGCGCCCGTACAAGGCGCCGCTGCCGGCAATCAGGAATACCGGCAGCATGGTGGAAAGAATCTGGCCAATCATGGAAGGGCTCCGATTATTGTTTTTGGTCAACGCAGGTGACTAATCCGTTAGGTTCGCAAGCATCGGGTGGATTGGGCAAGCGAAATTCATGGCTCTTCGACCAAAGCCGGAGCCAAAGCGTCGGTTGCGACGGCGGCACCGGGCCACCACAATAGCGTTTTCACGGAGACAGCAAGCGGAGCCCCCATGAATGGCAGCGTTTTCGATCAGCCCATCGCCAGAGAGCACACCTGTTCGGTCAAGTTCGACGCCCGCAAGGCAGTATTCGGCCGTGACGATGTGATACCGGCGTGGGTCGCCGATATGGACTTCCCGGCCCCGGAAGCGGTCACCCGTGCTCTGACCGAGCGGGCGCAGCATCCGGTATATGGCTATACCCTTTTCCCGGACAGCCTTTATGAGGCCATGATCCAGTGGTTTGAAAGCCGTCATGGCTGGGGCATCCAGCGAGACTGGATTGTCATGGCACCCGGGGTGGTGCCGTCCCTCAACGCTGCCTGCCTGGCCTTTGCCCAACCCGGAGAGGGCGTGATTATACAGCCGCCGGTGTACCCGCCGTTTTTCAGCTCGGTCAGGGATACCGGCCGGACCGTGATTGAAAATCCGTTGATGGCAGACGAAACCGGTGACTACCGCATGGATCTGGAGCATTTGGAGCAATGCGCCGCCCGGCCGGAGGCCAAGGTATTGCTGCTGTGTTCGCCCCATAATCCGGTGGGACGGGTCTGGCGCGAGGCGGAACTGGTTCAGGTGCTGGACATCGCGCGCCGTCATGGCCTGGTGGTGCTGTCGGACGAGATTCACTGCGATCTTACCTATCCAGACAAGCCTGCTCATCGGGTGTTGGCGACCCTGGCCGAAGGGGATGATGCGCTGATAACGGCGGTTGCGCCGAGCAAGACCTTCAATATGCCGGGGCTGGGCCTGTCGGCCCTGGTGATTCCGGATCCGGAGCGCCGCAAGGCCATGAAAGCGGTGTTTGAAAGGCTGCACCTGCCCCAGTGCAACCCGTTCAGTATCGCCGGGTTCGAGGCAGGCTATCGCCATGGCGGTCCCTGGCGGGATGATCTGATGGCCTATCTGAAGGGCAATCGCGATTTCGTGGTGCAGGAGGTTGACCGCCGACTCACGGGCATCCGAACCGCGGCGCCGGAAGGCACCTACCTGATCTGGCTCGATTGCCGGGGCCTGCAGCTGGACGACACCGCCCTGAAACGCTTCTTCGTGCAACGGGCGGGGGTTGGCCTCAATCCGGGGCTAAGTTTCGGCAGCCAGGGCAGCGGTTTCATGCGGCTGAACATCGGCTGCCCGAGAGCGGTACTGGCGCAGATTCTCGACCGTATTGAGGCGGCCCTTCAGGGCAGCTGATTTTCCAGGGAGCAGTGATCTTCAACCAGCTGCCAGTGCGGCGGCGTATTCATCCCGGGCATATCGCCGCTGGTCGGGCGGATCGCCTTCCAGATCTTGCCGCCATGGCTGGCTTCGCTGCCCACGGTGTAGCTCTCCGAGAACAGCCACTGGTCGGGCTGCTCGCACAGTTCGTTGTCACTGGACGATTCCGAGGCTGGTGAATCCGGGCTTCCGGTGACCGTGCCTGTCTGCGCAGTTCGCCCGGTTTCTACATCGGACTTGTCGATCGGGGCCGGGGGCGCTGCCTCGCCGGAGCATTCGGGTGCAGAATCAAGCTGTTTCCAGTCGAAGGTAATACCCGGCTCCAGGCCCTGGTGTAGCTCCCGGGACTGGTACCACTCGCCGTCATGGTGCACTACCGCTCCGGCCGGGTAGTAGCGGGATGGCGCCCATTTGGACTCATCCGGGTCGCAGGGGGCTGCCGCGACGTTCAGGGAAAGAGCGGCCAGCATCAGGGTAATGATGGCCGGCCAGGAATATGCAGCGGCGGTTTGCCTAGTCATTCAGCTCTCCTTTATCCAGTGCAGTGACAGGCGGGCGGGACAGACGCCGGCCGGTTCGGGTCGCCAGTATCAGGCCTCCGAGTATCAGCAGTCCACCCGCCAGATGAAACAGGCTGAGGCTTTCCCCGAGGAAAACCACCGCAAGCACAGAGGCATAAACCGGCGTAAGGTACATGAAAATGGCAGCCCGGGCAGGGCCAATACTGTGTACGCCATGATTCCAGAAGGCGTAGGCGAGAATGCCCGGAAAAATCGCAAAATAGATCAGAGGAAGGGCGGTACTTTGTGACAGGGCAAAGCCGCCGCTGAAAAACAGAAAGTCCAGCAGGTAAACCGGCGCGAGAATCAGGGTGCCCAGCAGGATCTGCGTGGTGAGGAAGGTCAGTGCCGGCAGTGGCACCGCCTGCCGGCGCAGCAGTACCGAGAACAGGCCCCAGCTGAACACCGCCGCCACCATTACCAGGTCTCCGGGCTGGGCCTGCAGACCAGTCAGCACCGACACATCTCCCCGGGCAATCACGCACAGAATGCCGGCCAGGGCCATGGCAATGCCCAGTATCTGAATCAGGCGGGTCCGGTCACCCAACAACAGCCAGGCCAGCAGCGCGACAAAAATCGGGATAGTGGCGTTGATCAGCGCGATGTTGGTGGCTGTCGTGGTCATGGCCGCGACGTAGAGCAGGGAATTGAAGGCGGCAACGCTGAAGGTGGCCAGTGCAATCATGGACCCGAGGCGCTGACGAATGATCTGCCGGTGGCGCCAGATGCCGGGTAAGCCGAACGGCAGGATAATGGCCAGCGCCAGTACCCAGCGCCAGAACGACATGGACAAGGGCGGAATGTGCTCGACCGTGCCCCGGGCCACCACGGCGTTGCCGGCCCAGAACAGCGGTGTCAGCACCAGACCGACGTAGGCCAGGGTTTGCCGGGAGTTTTGCGTTGTGGCGTTCAGGTCAGACAAACCGTCTCCTGCTGGTTCCGCGCCCATGGAAAACGCCTAGCATACTACTCTCCGGGTACTTGTGCCTCCGTACCTATGTGGTAGGCGGCAAACCCTGCCATCACCACCTGATCCACCGCCATGCCGATCACCCGGCCGTCTGAGGTGGCTCGAATCGGATGCTGTTCGTTGGTGATTGGATCGGCGACATAACCCAGTACCTCGCCCTCGGATACCGTCGCTCCCAGCTTGATCTCGCTGAACAGGATGCCGCCATGCTGGGCCCGGATCCAGGTAGAGTCGTAATACACCGGCTCCGGATCGCCCCAGACAAACATGCGGGAAATCATGCCGTGCTTTTCCATCAGACTATTGAGGCTGTTTACCCCCGCTTCGATCTGGTGTTCCTGGATGCGCAGGGATTCACCCGCCTCCAGTGTCACGGTGCGGATTCCTGCTTCGGTAGCCGCGGTACGCAACATACCGGGTGAACCGGAACTGTGAACCACGGCCATCCGGTCAAAGCCCCGGGTGAATTCGGCGACATCGGGATTGTTCATGTCGGCCCGGAGTTGCGGCAGGTTGGTGCGCTTGAGTGACCCGGTGTGAATATCCACCAGCATGTCGCAGTGCCGGATAACGTTGGTAAACAGGGAATGGGCAACGCGGTCTGCCAGTGTGCCGCCCGGGCTGCCCGGGAAATGCCGGTTCAGGTCGCGACGATCCGGCAGATAGCGGCTGCCCTGCTGAAAGCCGGTGAGGTTCACGATGGGCACGCCGATAACCCGGCCACTGAGTTTTTCCGGGTTCAGGTCGTACATGCTGCGACGGACAATCTCGATGCCGTTGAGCTCGTCACCATGAACCGCGCCGGTCAGGCACAGGGTCGGGCCCTGGTTAACGCCATTGACCACCAGTACCGGGGTAATCTGGGACAACCCGGCAATCTGAATGCCTGGCGACCAGGCCAGTCGTGTCGCAGTACCGGGTAGAATTTCCTTGCCCAGCAGTGTGAAACTCTCTGCGGGCACGGGTGCTGCCGGTTCCGGCTCCTTCTCGGCAATATCGTCCGGGGAAGCCGGGGTGTTGCTACCGGTCGCATCGACCGTCTCAGGTTGTGTTTCTGCCTGAGGTTCCGGCTGCGCGGCAGAATCCCCGGAATCGCTTGCCTCGGGCTCCGGCTCCGGCAGCGGGGCCACTTCTTTCAGGTCGATATTGGGTGCAATTTCACGGGGCTTGTTGGCTGCCTCCGGTGCCTCCACCGGGGGGTCCTGCGGGCTGCTCTGTTCGCTGGTTGTCTCAGCCTGGGCGCGGGCCTGGGCAGAGCCCCGGCGTGGTTCCGAGTGCTCAACATCCTCAACGTTTTCATCTTCCGCCAGATCGGCCACCAACAGGGCGGTGGCGTCTGCCTTGGAACTGACTGCCTCGGCCAGCACGGCGGGCGTCGCCAAAACCAGGAGTGATGATGTGAGTGCGCTAGTGATGGAATATCTGAGCCTTGCTCGCAGCATAAGTCCTCAACTACCTGACGATGTGGCCCCAAGGATAGGGACGAGTCTCGATCATGAATACGGCTGTGACAGAGGTTTAATGCCTCTTTCATGAAACCGGGCCGAATTTACACGGTTCGATATGGTGAAATGTCATATCACTGCTATCTTGCAGTGATATGACTGTTTTACGCCCGTCAAGGAGAGAACTGAATGGATCTTTTGCGAATTCTGGTTGCAATTCTGTTACCGCCGTTAGGCGTCTTTTTACAGGTTGGTATCGGCAAGCATTTCTGGATCAACATCCTGCTGACCATCCTGGGTTACATTCCGGGCATCGTGCATGCGGTGTGGGTGATCGCCAAGAAGTAGGCTCAGTTTGGCGCGACCACGTGCCAGAGCCCGTCGTCGGCAAACGCCCGGTGCTCGGCTTCCAGCTTCAGCAGGTGCGCCAGCGCTGAGCGGGCTGCCAGTCCGTGAATGGCGGCCGGGACATCGTCATAGGCCCTGGCGGTCAGGTCTTTCAGACTGACCGGTGCCAGCGCCTCCAGAGCTCGCCACACCTTGTGTTCCCGGGACAGCCGGTGGGTAATCAGGTAATCCATCACCGCCGCAGGCTGGCCCATCAGAAAACCATGGGCCGGTGCGATAAAGCGCACCGGCTCGGCCAGCAGATCGTACATGGAATCAATGTAGGCCTTCATATCGCCGTCCGGCGGGTTAATCACCACCGTGGACCCCTGCATGATGTGATCCCCGGAAAACAGTAATTCCTGATCCAGCAACAGATAACACAGGTGGTTCGAGGCGTGGCCCGGGGTATGCAAAACCTTCAGGATGCCCGCTTCGGTCACAATCAGATCGCCGTGCCCGGGTTGATCATCCGGTGTGAAGCTCGAATCCTGCCCCGCGCCCTCCGGCGCTGGCCAGCCAAATACCCGGCAACCGGTGCGGGCCTTGAGTTGGACCACCGCTGGGGAGTGGTCCATGTGGGTATGGGTAACCACCACCTGATCCACCACACCACCGGTAAACTCCAGAATTCGCTCGATATGCGCCTCGTTCGCCGGGCCCGGATCCAGCACCGTAAAGCGCTCATGGCCGAGAATATAGGTGTTGGTGCCCGGGCCGGTCATCATCCCGGGGTTCGGCGCGGTCAGCCGCACCACCCCGGCGGCAACCTCCACCGGCTCCCCGGGAACAATCTCCGCACGGGTTGACCCTTCACCTTCCGGGTCCAGCTTGACTGCCTCGTCATAGGCCGGAGCGTTGGGTTCCAGCATCACCGGCTTGCCCTTGCGCACTGCCGGCCAGGGCTGATCCGGAAACGCCGCCGGGGGATTGGCGTGGGCATAACGCATCAGCTCGCCGGTCGTGCCGAACTCACTCAGTACCCGCAGGGTCCGGATCGTCGGTAACCCCAGCAACCGGGCACCGGCCCGATGTTCCTCAAGCGCCTGAGCCGGCGCAATCCAGACGTGATCAATAGTTTCCGTACCATCATGGCTCGCCACCTGGCCCTCCGGCGCCACGGCCACAAAAAACCGGGTATCAAACCGGCGCGGCGGCCCCGGTGGCGTCACCCAGTGGCTCAGATACGCCAACCGGTCCAGCGGCACCGTCAAACCATGCTTCGCGCACAACTGCGCCAGCGAAATCTCCTCCTGAAACAACGCCAGACGCTCACCGTGCACCCCGTGATCGGCGCCAATCAACTGACCGGATGCATCCTGAGCCAGCAGAATCCCCGCCTCTTCAAAACACTCCCGAACCGCCGCCAGCATGTAATCCGCCCCGCCTTCATCCAGACTCATGGTCTGACTGATGTCGGCATCCTCCACACCCACCACATGAGCCCGCCCCTCAGGCTCCTGCGCATTCACCGCACCCCCCGGGAACACGTAATAACCCGGCAGAAACACCGCATCCCAGGTGCGTTGCAGAAGCAGGACTTCAATACCGTTATCGGTATCACGGGTCAGAACCAGGGTGGCGGCGGGGCGGATGTTCATAAGGCTCTCTGTCTTTTTGCTGTTTTTATGGTGCGCGTTCAAGGCCAGGATGAGGGCGTAGGGATAAGCTTTCCAAAACCTTGCGGAGCCATGGATGGCGGAGCAGAGCGTACAGGGATGTATACACAGCGTGTTTTGGAAAGCTTATCTCTACGGCCGACCGAACCAGCATTCGCGGCGCTACGACGTTTACAGCAAGATACCCGAACAACCCACAGGATGAGAAGCGACAAAGGTCGGAGTATGATGCACCCCCATCACTCAATCGCACCAAGCGCACCCCAGGGGACCCCAAAGTGGCCAGAATCAAACTCGACTTTCCCGACACCGCCTTCACCTTCGAAACCCGCCTGCCGGTCCGCATTACCGACATCAACGGCGCCAACCACCTGGGCAACGACGCGCTGATCTCCATGCTGTCTGAAGCGCGCGCCCAGTTCCTGGTAGAGCATGGCATTGAAGAGGCGGGCCACGATGGTGTGGGCATCATCGTCACGGATCTTGCTACCATGTACCAAGGAGAGTCCTTCTACCCGGACCTGCTGCGCTTTGAAGTGGGGCTGATGGATTTCAACAAATACGGCGGTGATTTCGTGTTCCGGGTCACCAAGGCCGACAGCGGGCAACCAGTGGCGCTGGCCAAGTACGGTTTCGTGTTCTTTAACTACCAGAGCCGGGAAGTAACCCCCATGCCCGAGAGCTTCCGCGCCCGGTTTGCCTGAGTATTACCCCTGCTGGCGCAACCGGCTCATACCCTGGCGATACAGGCTATAGGCCATGGTGCCGGCCAGCAGGTTGCCCACCAGAGCGCCGGACATCAGCCCGGTCAGCCCGGCCAGTTGCCCGCCAATCCAGAGCAGGGGCAGATAGCAGGCGAATAACCGCAGAGTGGAAATCAGCAGTGCGCGCATGGGCATGCCCAGTGCGTTGTTGACTGACACCATCAGAATACACACGCCAAGCCCGCTGTAGCTCAGCGGCACTCGCAGCAGATAGCTCACCAGAATGTCCTGTACTCCGGCATCGCGGCTGAACAGGCCAGAGACGAAGCCGGAGGCGGCCAGCCAGATCAGCCCGATGGCCAGCTGCCAGATCACGATAAAGCGCACCGCAATGCGAACCAGCTTGCGGATCTTCTCGACTTCTCCTGCCCCCAGCATTCGGCCGATCATCGGCGGCATGGACATGGTCAGGGCCAGCACTACCACAATGGAGAAGAACTCCAGGCGGGTGCCCAGGCCCCAGGCGGCCACCGCAGCAGAGCCGAACCCTGCCACCAGTGCCGTGGCCAGCATGGCTGAGATAGGTGGCATCAGTTGGCTGACCATGGCCGGCGCCATGATGCCGCCGAGCTGGCGTACGGCCTGAGCCAGTTGCAATTGGAGCAGGTCGAATCTTAGCCACTGGCGTTTGAGCAGGGTCGGGTAGACAATCAGCGCGCCAATGCCGAAGGCGGTGATGGTGGCCCAGGCGGCGCCGGGCAGACCCCAGCCGAAGACGAAGATGTACAGCGGGTCCAGGGCGATGTTGAGCAGGCTGGTGATGATCATCATGTAGCCCGGCAGGCGGGTGTCGCCATTGGCGCGGCACACAGCGTAGCTGAAGTAGACCATGGCGCCGGTCCAGGCGGAGAGTAGCCAGGGTGCCCAGTATTCCCTGATGACTGGCCGCAGGGCCTGTTCGGCGCCGAGCAGGTCCAGGATCAGGTTTTGCAGGAGCCAGACCGACAGGCATAGAAGGAAAGCCAGGCCGGCCCCAATGGCGACCACCAGGCCGCCCAGGCGTTGGGCGCGCATGTCGTCGCCCTGGCCCAGTGTGCGGGAGATGATGGCGGTGGTGGCGATGCCCAGCCCTACGTACATGCCGCTGACCAGTTGTTGCATGGGCACGGTAAAGCCCAGCGCTGCCAGCGGGTCGCGGCCGAGTTGGCCGACGAAGGCGCTGTCGGTGAGCTGGAAGGTCATCAGCGAGAGCACGCCGAAGAGCATGGGCCAGGTCATGTGGTAGAGCTGGCGGCCCAGGGAGGCGTTTTGCAGGTGGTTTTGCACGTTAGCTTGAGGGCCTTGGTATTGAGTGTGGCGGGGATTCTAGCAGTTCTTGTGTCGGGTGCATGCACTCGGCTCAGATGCAAGCGACCGAGCGGGGTGGGCTTTCCAAAAAACGCTCCTTCGGCACATCCATGTGGCGCTTCTGCTCCGCCATCCCTGGCTCCGCAAATTTTTGGAAAGCCCACCCCACCCGGTCACCCGGACGGCGGTGCAATACCCTGTACTCTATCGATCAACAGGGGTTTGGAGGTTCAATGAATATCAGAGCACACTCAAAGCCGCATCGTAATCCGGCTCGTTCTTGATCTCGTTGACCAGTTCGCTGTGGATTACCTTGTTGTTCTCGTCCAGCACCACCACCGCGCGGGCGCAGAGGCCGGCGAGGGGGCCGTTCTGGATGGCCACGCCGTAGTCCTGCTGGAAGCTGTAGTTACGGAAGGTGGACAGGGTTTCCACGTTTTTCAGGCCTTCGGCGCCACAGAAACGGGAAGCGGCGAAGGGCAGGTCGGCGGAGATAACGAGTACTACGGTGTTGTCGAGGCTGCCGGCCTTTTCGTTGAACTTGCGGGTGCTGGCGGCGCATACACCGGTGTCGATGCTGGGGATGATGTTGAGGATTTTGCGTTTGCCGGCCCAGTTATCGAGTTTGACTTCTTCCAGTCCGCTGCTGGTCAGAGTGAAGGGCGGTACGTTGTCGCCCGGCTGGGGGAATTTTCCGCTCAGTTCAATGGGGTTGCCGTCGAGGGTGACGTTGCTCATATGCTGCTCCTGAGTTTGTTGAGAGTTCCTTGGCTTTATGTTCTGCAACTTACTCTGTGTAGCTTACTTTGGATGACTTTTCATCCCCGACTTTAGCTAGATCATGCTCGTGCGAGCCTTTCAGGCGCTGGCTTTTCCGGTTTCGAAGGCTTTCGCCGGGTAGCGCTGTACCAGCAGCAGGTAGCCGATCATGGCCAGTCCGGCGCAGGTGGCGATGACGGTGGCCATCACCAGAGGGGTGCCATTGTGCAGGGCTCCGACGATGGCGCCGGCGATGGCGGCGGCGCTCATCTGGATAAATCCAAAAAGCGCGGAGGCGGAGCCAGCCATGGTGGGGAAGTTGGCCAGGGCGCCGGCCATGCACTGGGGCAGTACCAGGCCGGTACCGGCCATGAAGATGGCCTGGGGAATCATCACCGCCCACGGGCTGTAAACCTGTTGGTAGGCCAGGAGCGCCATGATGGCGCCGCCGGCCAGGGCGGTGACCAGGCCGTAGAACAGGATCTGATCCGGGCCCAGGTAACGCGCCAGTCGGATGGAGCCCAGATTACCAGCGATGTAGCCCACCACGATGGCGGCGAAGTAGAAGCCGAAGTGCTCCGGCTGAACCCCCAGTACGTCAATCAGCACGAAGGACGCGCCGGACAGGAAGGCAAACAGCCCGCCGTAGATGGCAGCGTTGGTCAGGGTGTAGCCAATGAAGCTGGCGTCGGTGCTGATGCGCCGGTAGTTGGCGAACAGGTGGCACAGGCGCAGGGGCTGGCGATACTCCGGTTTCAGGGGCTCAGGGATGCCAAAGGCGGTGACCGCGGCCATGACCAGGGCGTAGCCGCCCATGGCGATGAAGATCCAGTGCCAGCTGAGACCACTAACCATCAGGCCGCCCAGGGTAGGGGCCACCGCCGGTGCCAGGGCCATGATGCTGGCCAGCAGGGCGAGGATTTTGGCGGCTTCCCGAGGGGTATAGATGTCGCGGATGATGGCGCGACCCAGCACAGGGCCAGCGGAGCCGCCCAGGGCTTGCAGGAACCGGAACAGCTGCAGGGTTTCGATGTTGTTGGCCAGGGCGCAGCCGATGCTCGCAACAGTAAAGAGCAGGAAGCCACCGATCATGATGGGTTTGCGGCCGAAGCGGTCGGCCAGCGGCCCGCAGATGAGTTGTGCTATGGCGAAGCCGGCCAGGTAGACGCTCAGAGTCAGCTGGACCTGATCGGTGCCGGCATCGAAGTCGGCGCCGATCTGGGGCAATGCTGGCAGGTACATGTCCACGGCCAGTGGCCCGAGGGCGACGGCGGCGGCCAGCAGTATGGTTGTCCAGATGCTTGTGAGTGCTAACACTATTTGTCCTGACTTTAGAGTTGCGCTAGGTCGACGATTGACGTGAAGTCTAGGGTTTATGGTGCGTTTGGATAACGGCTTGTAGCCTCATGCAATACATGAACAAAACTGATTGATTAATCGTTCAGCCCGTTCATGGTCGCTGCAACCGAATTCACCTGGTTGCGTACCCAGCGGTGGGCCGGGTCATTCTGGTGCCTTCGGTGCCATAGCATCAGCAGGGTAAAGGGCTTGTAGTCGAAGGGAAGTGGAACCCAGGCGAAGTCCCGCATGAGTTGTGCGCTCATGCGTTCCGGGGCGGTGGCCAGCATGTCGGTGCCGCGGAGGAATTCGGGCAGGCCGGAGAAGTTGGAGACGGTGACCACGTTGCGGCGGTCCAGGCCCTTGGCGTGCAGGGTGTTTTCAAAGCCGGGTCGTTCGCCGGTGGCGAACATCAGGGCGATGTGATCGGCTTTCAGGTATTCGGCCAGATCTGTCGGCGCGTTGCGTTGGTTTGGGTCATAGAACACTACCATGCGGTCCGCCATCAGGCCCCGTTGCATGATGTCCGTGGTTTCCGGTGCGTGCGGGCTGATGATCAGGTCGCAGGCTTCTTTGCGCAGCATGTCGGCGTTGGGGATGCCGGAGGGAATCACCTGTAGCCGGATGCCCGGGGCCTGCTGCCGCAGGATTCGGAGCAGCCCGGGCAGAAGCAGATCCCGCTGGTAATCGTTGGCGGCAATGGTGAAGGTGAATTCCGCCGACGCCGGTTCGAAGGGCGGCCCGGAGGGCAGGGTGCGCAGATCATCCAGCAGTTGGCGGATGTGGGGGCCGGTGCGCAGGGCGTAGTCGGTGGGTACAATGCCGCGCCCTGATTTCACAAACAGGGGGTCGCCGAAGGCCTGTCTCAGGCGCTCGAGGGTGTGGCTCACGGCCGATTGGGTAACGCCCAGGCGAACCGCCGCCCGGGACACGCTGCCCTCATCCAGAACCGCCACAAACGTTGCCAGGGATCGCAGATCCAGGCTCAACATATCAACAGGTTTCATGGGTGGCAGTTTAAAGCAGGGAAGACGGAAAGTCAGCGGTGGAAAGCGCTCCCTGCCACCTGCCGCTTGTGAAAGTAGTATCAGTCAGACCTTGCAGCCAACCAGTCGGCCAGCTCAAGCCAGGACGCCCGGGGCGCTTTGCTTCCGGCCAGTATCCCCATGTGCCCGCCGGGGGCCACCCGGAAGGTCTTATCCGTGGAGCTGACGTGGTCCATCACTCGCTTGGCGGCACCGGGTGTAGCGAGGGTGTCCTCCTGGCCGGCGATGGCCAGTAAGTTGGCGTTTACGTTCTCCAGTCGAGCGAAGTCGTCGCCAATCTGGATCTGGCCTTTGGCCAACTGGTTATCAATCCAGACCCGGACCACGGTGTCCTGAATGACACCGCCGGGGTAGGCCACCATTCGGTCCAGAAAGGCCGAGGTGGTGGCATGGTTGGTGACGAATTCGCGGTCGCCCAGTCGCACGATCAACTCCCAGTAGCCCATCACACTGCCAACCGGGTTGGTTAACTTGAAGCCGATGGTGTTGGCCCAGCCCGGGGTGTGGAACCAGTGCGGTTTCATGTCGTGGAGCCGGAAACCGGTTCGCTTGCGCACTAGTTCTGCAACGTCTGCAATTCGTTGATACATCCAGCCAATCAGGCCGGAAGCATGGCTGTCGATGGGCAGGCCCAGGACGATGGCGTTGCGGATGTGCTGGTCCTTGCTGAGGGCAGAGTAGAACAGCGTGAACATGCCGCCCATGCTCCAGCCATGCAGTGACAGTTCCTGTTCCCCACTGTGTTCCCGGACCCGATTCAGATACTCCGGCAGGAATTCGGCAACATAGGTATGCATGTTGTAGTGGGTATGTTCCCGGCCCGGCATACCCCAGTCGATCAGATAGACCTCAAATCCTCTGGCTCGAAGGAAACGCACCAGACTTCGCTGGGGAAACAGATCATAGATCAGCATATTCACGGCCAGAGGAGGAATGATGACGATCGGCGTGCGGTGGGTCTTGCGTTCTACCGGGATCACCATGCCATCCAGTTCAATGAAATCCTCCTCCAGCGGCGGATAGTATCGCAGGCTCACCAGCCCATTGCTGTGCAAGGTCTCGAACGGGGTCTGGCCTGCCTGTACCAGGCTGGCCGCCCGGAAAATCCGGTCGAAGGCATTGCCAGCGTAGAGTGCGCTCTGGCGGGCGAGGCCGGAGGAGGTCTTGATAGCGGATTTCAGGGGGTTGCGCATAGGGTGTCCGGTGTAGCTGCGGTGCGTGTGGAGTCAGATAATAGAGTGGATTCATTCCCCCAGCCATGGCAAGACTGTCACATCCGGTCGGCGTTTTGGTCACTTCGGGCCACTGCCCAAGCGGCTGCCAGGTTGCTATGATTGCGGGCTTCGGAAACAACAACCACAACAGGATGCCCATGCTCAGTTTCCTGCCTGCCCCCGTTATTGGCGTGCTTAATTCCCTGCTACTAGGCCTGAACACCGTGTTCTGGTGCCTGCTGCTCTATATCCCCGCGGTGCTCAAGCTGGTTATTCCGCATAAGGGTTTCCGGGTGTTGTGCACCCGCGTGATCATCTGGATTTCGGAGTCGTGGGTGGCCTGCAATACGGGCTGGATGAAGCTCACCCACAATACCCGCTGGCACGTGGAAGGCGCTGATAAGCTCAAGCGCGAGAGCTGGTATCTGGTGCTCAGCAATCATCAGAGCTGGGTGGATATCCTCGCCATGCAGCGGGTGTTCAACCGGCGGGCGCCGTTTCTGAAGTTCTTTCTCAAGCAACAGCTGATCTGGGTCCCGGTGATCGGCCTGGCCTGGTGGGGGCTGGATTTCCCGTTTATGAAACGCTACACCCGGGAGTACCTGATCAAGCATCCGGAAAAACGGGGCGATGACCTGAAGGCGACCCGTAAGGCCTGTGAGAAATTCCGCTACACGCCGGTGAGTGTGATGAACTTTGTCGAAGGCACCCGTTTTACACCGGCCAAGCACGACCGGCAGAAGTCACCGTACCAGCATTTGCTGGTGCCCAAGGCCGGTGGAGTGGCCTTTGTGCTGGATGCCATGGGGGATTCCATTGATACCCTGGTGGATGTCACGATTGCCTATCCCGATGGCGCTCCAACGTTCTGGGACTTCATTTGTGGGCGGGTGCCGGAGATCCGGATGAGCATTGATACCCAGACCATTCCGGAACACCTCAAGGGCAGGGATTACTCTGAGGACGCCGAGCACCGCCGCAACGTCAAGGACTGGTTGGGCGATCTGTGGCGTGCCAAAGACGAGCGGCTGGGGCGAATGCTGGCCCGGCAGGACCAGAACCCTAGCTGATGCCGTCCCGGGTCAGTCGTCGTCTTCGACCTGATCCGGGTGTTCCTTCTTGAACCTTTCCCACTCTTCCCAGTCATGGGGAGTGCCGGCATGGGGCCGTTTCAAATGCCTGGCATGCTCCATGGCATTGTGGCGCAGGCTGTGGTCGGGCTCTTCTTCTTCCTTGTCGAAGCCGTACTTTCGCAGAAATTCCTGAGGACTGATGGGCATAACACACCTCCTGAAAACAGAAGACCTCTGAACAGATACGGTGTGTCTGCCCGGCTGGTTTTCAACCCTTGTCGTCGGTTCCGGGATTAATGTCCTCGGCCTCGAGCAGTTTGAAGTTGATCTGCCGACGCTCTTCGTCCACACCGGAAAAACTCACGGTTACCCGCTGGTCCAGCTGGAAGATCCGGCCGTTCTTGTTGTGCACCAGGCGCAGCGTAACCGGATCAAAGCTGAACTTGCCCTCCAGATCCTTGCAACTGACAAAGCCTTCCAGGCCGTTGCAATCCAGGCGGACGAAAAACCCCGACGGCATGGTGCGGGTAATGGTGCCTTCCATCGGATCTGCCGGCAGGCCTTTGGCGTAATCGCTCTTGAGCCAGGCCTCCAGGGTGTTGGCAGCCATGCGGGCGCGGAACTGGGTGGTCTGGAGACTCTCCAGCTGCTGCGGGTTCAGGGCCTTGATGGGTTGATCCCAGAGTGCGGCCTTGATCAGACGGTGCACGTAGAAGTCCGAGAACTTGCGCAGCGGTGAAGTAAAGGTGGTGTAGGCCGCCAGTCCCATACCCTGATGCGGAGCAGGCTCGAAGCCCAGTTCGGCCCGGGCCAGTTGGCGCGAGAGAATGGACTTGACCGGCACATCGGCCTGCAGGCCATCGGTGTGTTTCATCAACGCCTTGAAGCCTTCGGCACTGGTGGCATCCAGTTCGGCCAGATGTGGGGCGTAACCTTCCAGCAGTTTACGGATATTGTCGGCGCGGTCGTCCCGCAGCCCCGGATGCTGGATGAACAGGCCTTGCCCCTGCTTTTGCAGGAAATCGGCCGCACAACGATTGGCCGCAACCATGCATTCTTCCACCAGCCGGTGGGCTTCGTTCTGCACTGCCGGTTCAATCACCCGGATCCGCTTGTTTTCGTCCAGACGCAACCGGAATTCGGGGCGATCATTGCTCAGTAACGCGTGCTCCGAGCGCCATTTGCGCAGGGCAGTGGCGGCCTGATGCAGCTGGTCCAGGCTGTTGGCGACGGCTTCGGGCAAGGCCTTGATGTCATCGTCTTCCCGACCTTCAATCAGGTGTGACACCAGCTCATAGCTCAGCTTGCCCTGGGAGCGGATGACGGCCTGGCGAAAGCTGTAGTCGCCCAGGCTGCCATCGTTGTTCACCTGCAGGTCGCACACCAGGGCCAACCGGGGTACCTCTGGCATCAGCGAGCACAGGCGGGTGCTGATGGCGTCCGGTAACATCGGCAGTGGCTCACCCGGGAAATAGATGGCGGTGGCGCGGTTAAAGGCTTCTTCTTCGGCCGGGCTGCCCGGCTCGATCATCGCGGTCGGGTCGGCGATGGCGATGGACAGGGTCCAGCCAGTGGCATTCGGGGTTGCCATCAGGGCATCGTCCATATCCTGGGTGCCCGGACTGTCGATGGTCACGTAGGGCTGTTCGGTACGGTCTTCCCGGCCCTCGCGGTGTGAGGTAACGGATTCCTCAGTAAGGGTGTCGGCCTGCTTCTGCACTTCTTCCGGCCAGGCATCGGCCAAATCAAAGTTGGCGAGGGTGAAGGCCCGTTCGATGCCCGGCTCACCGGCCTTGCCGATCACCCGCAGCACCTTCGCCTGGCCCTTGCCGTCCTTGATCGGATGGCGGTGAATCTGGCAGTAGATGAAATCATCGGGCTGGGCGCCCTTGCGTTCTTTCGGCGGAATAAAAATCCAGCGGTTGATGCCCGGGGTTTCCGGTGCCACAAAGTGGCCTTTGCCCTTGATCAGATAGCGGCCCACGAAGGTGGTCAGGTGCGATTCCAGCAGCTCGTCGACAACGCCCTGGGTTTTGCCTTTTTCCACTTCGTGTTCGGTGACATTGACCCGATCACCGGGCAGGACTTTCTGCATTTCCTCGGGAGGCAGAAACACATCCCGCCCTTCATCCAGGGCCACAAAGCCGAAACGACCGTTGGTGGACTTGACGGTACCGGGGAAGACCACCTTGTTCTGTTTGATGTCGGTTTTCAGCTGGCGCAACTGATTGAGAGCGTCGGCGTTGAGCATGAAGAGATAACCTGAATAAAAAAGTGTGTTGCAGCGGAGTATAACGGTTCTGCCAGTGCGAGTCAGATCTGTCAGGCCGGATGAATGGCCTCGCCGGTGCCCGTGCGGATGCAGACCCGATTCCGGCCGTTTCGCTTGGCCTCGTACAGAGCCTGGTCTGCGTTGCGCAGCAGGACATCGAGATCTTCACCGGGCTGGCAAAAATAGCCGCCAACACTGATGGTTACCGGTGTTCCGGTGCGCTGGCTTTCCTGCTCGACGCTGGCGCGAATACGACAGGCGATCTGCTCCAGCGTGGCGGCATCGCAGGGTGAGAGCAGGACTACAAACTCGTCGCCACCCCAGCGACCGGGGTGGTCGTAGGGCCGAACCGCCGCTTTCAGCCAGAGCGCAACCCGGCACAGAATCTCGTCTCCGGCCTGATGGCCCTGGCTGTCGTTGATGGCTTTGAAGTGGTCTATGTCCAGCCACAGAAGCCCGAAGCCCTTCTGCTCCCTTTCCGCGCGCTGGATCTCTTCATTCATCACCTCGTCCAGGCCTCTCCGGTTCTTCAGGCCGGTCAGGGCATCGACCCGGGCCAGGCGCTGCAGCTCTTCGGTGCGGTGGGCCACCTTCTGTTCCAGCTCGCGGGTGGTATCTTGCAGGGAGTGGGACATTTTTTCGAAATGATCCACCAGGCGGCCGATCTCGTTGTCCGGTTTTGGCAGGTAGGGCAGATCAAAGCGCCCGTCCCGCAGCCGATGCACGGCTTCCTCGAGGCTGATGACCGGGCGCAGAATGCGGGACTGTATGATCTGGTGGAACAGCACCAGGGTCACCAGCAGGCTGAGCAGGAACACCGCGATCAGGGGCCAGAGGTAGCTTCGGGGAATCAGCGTATCCAGGTCCAGCAGGGTAATCTCAAACCAGCCAATGGCGGGCAGAAAGGCCACGCCGGCCAGATGCTTGCGGCCATCCACCGACACAAACCCGCTTTCCACCGCGCCATCTTCGCCATCACGCTGTTTGAGCATCTGCAGCATGCCCAGAATCTGCTGTTTGTCCTGGGGATCGTCGAACAGCAGATCCACGGTGTTTTTCTGGCCTTCGGGTTTGATGATGGTGGCAAAATCGATGTAGTTGCGATCGCGGTACAGTTGGATGGCGCCGTTATAGTCCACGAACAGGGTGGTAATGCCGTCCTGGCCGATGTCGACAATGTCCTGCAGAAAGTCGTCCAGATTCAGGCCGGTACCCACCATGCCGACGATGTTGTTGTCGGCATCGCGCATGAGCACGTCTATCCACAGCTTGGTAACGCCAAGTTCGGTATCGGGATTGACGTTCAGGTGAAAGTCGCGGCCCTCGTCAATGAGCTGGAAGAACCAGGCATCGTCGGGTTTGCCGGGGTTCAGTACATAGCGGAATTGCTGGCCGGCATACTCGTTATTGGCATTGTTGTAGTAGTAATGACCGTTGGCGTGAAGGGCCACAAAGTAGCTGTTATCCCGGAAGTTGCTGCGGAAGCTCTCCATCTGGCGGATGGCAAGGGTTTTCAGGGTTGGGTCATCGGGGGATTGGGCCCATTGAATCAAGGCAGAAGAGTTGGCCATTTGCCGGGCCAGCCCGATTTCCCGTTCCAGGGACTGCAGCAGCCGGGCGCTGTCATAGCGCACCTGGATTTCGGCCACCTGCTGGCCCCAGCGTTCAATAATATCTTCCGATAACGCCCGGTAGGCCAGCCAGGAAGCGGTACCCGCCGCGACGATCAGCACCGCGGCCAGCCCGAGAAAGCGGGTTTTGAGGCTCAAAATGTTTCCTTGCCTAATGTGTTCCGAATCTATCTTCCATCATAGAACAGTGCGGGGCTCTCGTGTAGAAAAAATAGGCAGACTTTGGGCGCAGACCTGCAACCTGCGCCCTTTCATAGCCCCGCAGGGGAACCATCAGTTGTGTTGGTTGAACACCCGCGTCTGGCCCTGGTCGTTGAACAGAATAACCTTGTAGTGATCTTTCCGGTCGCCCATCTCCATACCCGGAGAGCCCGCCGGCATACCCGGTACGCTCAGGCCGGTGGCCTTGGGGGCTTCCGCCAGCAGGCGCTTGATGTCGTCTGCCGGCACATGGCCTTCAATCACATAACCGTCGACAAAGGCGGTATGGCAACTGCCCAGACCCGGAATCAGCCCGGCTTCGGCTTTGATCCTGCCCATGTCGTCGCTGTTGGTGGCGGTGACATCAAAACCGTTTTCTTCCAGATGGTCGATCCAGTCGCCGCAGCAGCCGCACGTGGGGGATTTGTACACGTGAATGCTCTGGGCCGCACCGCCGGCAAGGGCGGTGGTGCTGAATCCCAGGGCAGCCATCAGGCCGAGGGCAAGGGTGTGTTTTCTCATGGTGATTACCTCAGTGATGTTGATCGGAGTTGTCCGAGTTAGAGCCGGAGAGCCAGAACCACCAGACAATGGCAGCCATCAGGGCGAGACCACCGGCATTGACCAGAAAGGTTGTCATCAGTTCCGCTCCTCTGCTGATACCTGGGGTTGGCTGGTCTTGAACAGCCGCAGCCGGTTGGCGTTGGAAACCACCGTCACTGAAGACAGCGACATGGCGGCGCCGGCCAGGATCGGACTCATCAGGATGCCCCACACAGGGTAGAGCAGGCCGGCGGCCACCGGAATACCCAAGGAGTTATAGATAAAGGCCCCGAACAGGTTCTGGTGAATGTTCTTCACCGTTGCCCGGGAGATCTCGATGGCGTCTGGCACCCCGTGCAGGGAACCGCGCATCAGGGTGATGGACGCACTTTCAATGGCCACGTCGGTGCCGGTTCCGATGGCAAAGCCGACGTCCGCAGCTGCCAGCGCCGGGGCATCGTTGATGCCATCCCCCACCATGGCCACCGTGTAGCCTTTGCCCCGCATTTCGCTGACCACTTCGGCTTTGTCCTCCGGCAACACCTCGGCCCGGTAGTCATCGATGCCGGCCTTGGCCGCAATGGCCTTGGCGGTGGCATCGACATCGCCGGTGACCATCATCACCTTGATGCCAGCGTCGTGAAGGCGCCGGATGGCAGCCTCGGAATCCGGTTTAATGGCATCGGCCACGCCGATGACACCCAATACTTGCTGGCCCACCGCCAGGAACAGCGGCGTGCCGGCTTCCCGGGTAATGGTTTTGGCGGCATCATCCAGAGCCTCGACAGACAGCCCTTCGGCTTCCAGCCAGCGCCGATTGCCCAGGCGTACCGGTTCGCTATCAAGCTTGCCTTGCACACCTTTGCCATTGAGCGCTTCAAAGCCGGAGACCAGTTCTGGCTCAATATCGTTCTCGCGGGCCCGGTCCAGAATGGCTTCTGCCAGCGGATGCTCGGAATGCTGCTCCAGCCCGGCGGCTAATGCCAGCAGGCGTTTCTCATCGCCGTTTGTCGCGTGCACCCGGGTTACCGCGGGATGGCCCTCGGTAATGGTGCCGGTTTTATCCAGAATCACCAGATCGATTTTTCCGGCAGTCTGCAAGGCATCGCCCTGGCGAATCAGCGCACCGTACTCTGCTGCCTTGCCGACACCCACCATCACCGACATGGGCGTGGCCAGCCCCAACGCGCAGGGGCAGGCAATGATCAGTACCGTGGTGGCGGCCACCATCATGTGCACCACCGCCGGCTCCGGCCCGACGTTGTACCAGACCAGCGCCGACACCACGGCAATCAGCATCACCGTGGGCACGAACACCGAAGAGATCTTGTCTGCGAGCCGGCCAATGGCGGGTTTCGAGCCCTGGGCCTTTTTCACCAGCTTGATGATCTGGGCCAGCGCGGTCTCGCTGCCCACCCGGGTAGCTTCATAAATAATCGAGCCGTGGGTGTTCAGAGTACCGGCCGAGACCTCATCGCCTTCGCCCTTGCCCACCGGCATGGGCTCACCGGTCAGCATGCTTTCATCGATGCGGGTGGTGCCTTCGGCAATCACCCCGTCCACCGGCAGCTTCTCGCCCGGGCGCACCCGGATGCGGTCGCCTTTCTGAACCTCTTCAACGGGAATATCCTGCTCCTGGCCGTCGCGGATCACCCGGGCCGTTTTCGCCCGTAAATCGAGCAGCCGGCGCACCGCTTCCGAGGTCTTGCCCTTGGCCCGCAACTCCAGGGCCTGGCCCAGATTGATCAGGCCAATGATCATCGCCGAAGCCTCGAAATACACATGGCGAGCCATCTCCGGCAGCGCCTCCGGCGCACTGGCCACCACGATCGAATATAGCCAGGCGGTGCCGGTACCCAGAGCAATCAGCGTGTCCATATTGGCGTTATGATGTTTGAACGCCTTCCAGGCACCGGTGTAGAAATGCCCGCCGGTGGCAATCATCACCCCCAGAGTGAGAATGCCCAGATTAATCCAGGTAAGCTGATTGGCCTCGGTCACCATCATCGACCCGAAGCCCATGCCCCAGATCATCAACCCAAGGCCCAGCCCCAGACTAATGGCCATCTTCACCAGCAGTACCTTGTACTGCTTCTTGTCCTCTTCCTGCTTGCGGTCGTCGGCGGCATCCGCGTCTTCAATCACCCGGGCACCATAACCCGCACTCTCCACCGCCTGCACCAGCGCCTGCGGATCGGCATCACCGCTGGCGGTCGCGGTGCTGTCCGCCAGATTCATATGAGCGTGAGTGACACCGGGGACCGACATCAACGCCTTCTCAATGGTATTCACACAGGATGCACAGGTGGCCCCACTGACCGCCAGCGCGATCTGCCCGTCGCCGGCATCCGATGGCTCGACGTCGGTCGAGGCGGCCGGTGTATCCGGGTCCGGCGCCTTATCAGCGGCGGACTTGCCTTTTTTGGATGCGCAGCAACTGCCGGAGGGTTCGTTATGAACCAAAGGCTCCGCCGGGTAGCCAGCCTCTGTCACAATCCGTGCCGCCTCGGCGCTATCCACGTCCTCTGGAAGGGCCACGGTCTGTTCTTCAAGATTCACCTCCACCCGCTCGGTGCTCCCGGTCAGCGGTTCCAGAGCATGACGAATCTTTTTCGCACAACCCTGACAAGAGGCGCCGGAAATACTCAGCGCTGTTTTCAGAACCGATGCATCACTCATCACTCAAGACTCCTCACAGCAGGATGATGACGAAGGATCATCCCAATGTTCGATTAACCGACAAATCGTATGTCCATCTGGCGTTCCATCGGGCATTTCCTGCCAGGTGGACAAGGCCGACACCATCCGCGCCCGCAACTTCTGCAACTCCGAAATTTCCCTCTCGACTTCCGCTAACCGCTGCTGGAACACATCCCGAACCATCGGGCAGGGCGAATGATGATCGTCCGCCTGC
The DNA here is from genome assembly GCF_016464145.1 of Marinobacter sp. bablab_jr008. Taxonomy (NCBI): domain Bacteria; kingdom Pseudomonadati; phylum Pseudomonadota; class Gammaproteobacteria; order Pseudomonadales; family Marinobacteraceae; genus Marinobacter; species Marinobacter sp. bablab_jr008. The sequence goes on along the minus strand of NZ_JACDWW010000046.1, from coordinate 39,511 downwards.
TCCAGAATCTGCCGTATCTCCGGCAGAGAAAAGCCTAGCTGCCGTGCCTTGCGGGCAAACCGCAACCGTCGCAGATCCTCGGCATCGTACTGCTGATAGTTGTTGTCCGGATTGCGAGTAGGGCGCAACAAACCCTCCCGGGTGTAAAACCGGACGGTATCCGGGTTAACCCCGGCGGCGGTGGCGATTTCTTTGACTTTCATAAGCAACGTCCAGCAAAAAACGAAAACCAGATACCGGGAATCCACGAATCAAGTCAGCGGAGTGCTGGTGCGGGGGTAGCCCTTCCGAAAATGTTCGGAGCCATGGATGGCGGAGACAAGCGTACAGGGATGTACTCGCAGCGGTTTTCGGAAGGGCTACCCCCGTGCCGGCACGGCAAACTCATTACGTTGAAGATTAGACTAAAACCTGTGACCAACTCACAGGTCAAAGGTTTTCGGAGAGAACATCAGGAAGAAGAGCTTTTCGAACGCAGAAACACACCACAGGACTTGCACTGATCCGGCGCCATAAGCTTCGCCTGCCAGCCAATTTTCACGCCACAGGCAGGGCACCTCAGCCGCAACTGCAGAACCACAATCGGCGCCACCAGCAACGCCAGCAACACCCCCAGCGACCCCCAGTCATCGCCGGACGACAGCCCCAACTGACTGCTGAACACCAGCACTACAATCAACGCCACAAACGCAAACACAAAATAATTTCGGTTCCACCGCTCCCAGCGGCGAAGCTGTGCATCCTGCTCCGAAGTCAGATATCTGGCCGACATAATGCTCTCGTGACAAACCGTTGAAAGTGAAGTGTGGAGTTCTGGCCCGGTAATTACAAACCGGAACCGACGGGCAGGCCCGGAATCAGAATGCCTTCCGCAAGCGCCCGCTCAAGATCGGCCGCCGGAATCGGCCGGCTGATCAGATAGCCCTGGGCCAGATTGCATCGGTGCGCTTTCAGGAAGTTCAGTTGCTCCTCCGTCTCGACGCCTTCAGCCACTACCTGAATGCCCAGGTTGTGGGCCAGATTGATCACCGCCCGGGTAATCACCGCATCATCGTGGCGCTCAGTGACGTCGGTAATGAACGACCGGTCAATCTTCAGCAGGTCGACCGGGAAATCTCTCAGATAGCCCAGCGACGAGTAACCAACCCCGAAGTCATCAATCGCCAGATGCACACCCAACTGGTGCAGCTGGGATAACTGATTGAGGTTGTGCTCGATGTTCTGGATAAAGATTTCCTCAGTCAGTTCCACCTCCAGCCTCGACGGATCCACCGCCTCCGATGCCAGGGTTGAACGGATATGGTCAATCAGGGAATCGTCATCCAGTTCGCGGCCAGACAGATTCACCGCGACTCTCAGGTGCTCACAGGGCGTACCTTTCCAGCGTGCCAGTTGACGGCAGGCGGCCAGTACCACCCAGCGGCCGATCTCGGTAATCCGGCCGCTTTCCTCAGCCAGCGGAATAAACTCCACCGGAGGCAGGAGCCCGCGAACCGGGTGTTGCCAGCGAATCAGCGCCTCGACACTGTTGATCTGGCCGGTGTCGAGATTGAGCTGGGGCTGGAAGTAAAGCACGAATTCATCATTGGCCAGCGCCTGGCTCAGGTCACGGTCCAGCTCAAGACGCAGCACTTCGCGGTCCTGCATGCCCTCGGTATAGAACTGGTAGGTATTACGGCCCTGCTCCTTGGCCCGGTACAGGGCAATATCGGCATTGCGTAACAGCGCATCCGCGTCCAGACCACTCTGGGGGTAAACCGCCACACCCATGGTCGCGGTAATACTGTGAGCCTCGCCCTGCACCTCGAACGGCGCGGCGAAACACTGCTTGATCTGGCCCAGCAGGTGAATCACATCGTCAATGTCATCGACCTGCTGCTGACACACCATAAACTCGTCACCACCGGAGTAGGCGACCAGTACCCGCTCATTGCTCAACCCGTTCAGGCGTTCAGACACCTTGATCAGAAGCTCATCCCCGAACTGATGCCCGAGGGAATCGTTAAGCATCTGGAAGCGGTCAAGATCCAGCATCACCAGGGCGATCTGGCGCAGCTGTCGATCGGCAATGTTGATGGTATGCGCGAGGTCTTCCATGAAGAAGCGGCGATTGGCCAGACCCGTGAGGGTGTCGGTCGACTCCAGCCGTTCCAGGTCCACCTGCATGGCTACTCGCTGATCGATTTCCTGTTCCAGTTCTTTACGGGTTTTGAGCAGAGCCTGGTTGCGTTTCAGGATGAGTTGCACCAGCAGGGTAGTAAGGCTGGTGAGCAGGCCCATCAGAAGCAGGCTGGTAAAGGTCATGGTAGGCCAGCTGCTGCGCTGGCCTTCGACCCACTGTCTCGAAGGCGTGAGTGTCAGTGACCAGTCCAGGGACGGCAGGTTGATCGGTACGGTGTGGTTCAGCGAGTTATCAAGGTCGGACGAGGTGTTCAGCAGATAACTGGTCTGGTCACTCTGGGTGATGGTGACCTGGAACTGTTCAAGGACCCGCCGGGTCAACATTTGCTCTGCCAGCGTATTCATTCTGAAAACGCCAGCCATGAAACCGTTATTGGCATCACCCCGCCCGACAGGATGATAGATCACCAGACCCTCTCCGCCCTGTCGGAGGTCAATGATGCCGGAAATATCGTACTGTCCGGAGGCTGCAGCCCGCGATAGCGCCGCTCGCCGCTGTTCATTGAAGGCGACATTGAAACCGATGACATCGTTGTTGCCGCTCAGGGGTTCCAGCCAGCGGATGATGTAGTTGCGGTCAATCCATTCAATGGCCTGGTAAACCCCGAAGTCTCTCAGATAATTGCGCGCATCCTCACGCCAGAGCGCCTCGGTCTGGGATGGATTGGCCTGCATGCGCATGGCCATACGACCGATGGCATCGAGGTGCACCATGAATTCGCGCTCAAGGTTGTTGGCGAGCGCTCTGGCTTCATTGCTGAGATTGGTCTGGATCTGGTGGGTATTCTGCTGGATCAGGCCAACCCGGAGCCCGGAGGCAATACCCAGAAACACCAGGAAGATCAGAACCGGGAAAACCGGGCTCATCAGCGCGCGTACGACCAGTCTGATGGATGTCTCGGGTTTCTCCACATCATGCTCCGGAGTGAGTGGGTTCGGGATACCTGGGTTAACGGCAGGCTCGCGCTGATTATGAATGATTTGCAACGCTCTTTGCCATTAGCTGTTCGATCCGACCCCTAAGGGATATCCCGAAAGCGCCGTCAGGTAAAGCCCTGGCGATTTCCCGAGTGGTGTGCTCAAGCCCCATCTGCTCACCGAGATCCACGACTCGCGGCGTGACCGGCTTTTTCGAGGGATCCAGCAGTATCTCAACGCTCGGTTTGAGTTTGCGTCCGGGGTGCGTACTTACTACCAACGCGACTTCTCCTGTGCTCAGTTCGACCAGGCTGCCCGGGGGATAGATACCCATCATTTTGATAAAGGCTTCGACCATATCGGCGTCGAATTGCTGCCCCCGGTTCTTGAACAGAATCCTTACGGCGTCGGCCGGTGACATGCCGTCGCGGTAACACCGGTCGCTGGTCATGGCATCGTAGGCGTCGACGATGGCAATCAGGCGGGCAAACCGGCTGATCTGCCACTCCGGCAACTGTTGTGGATAGCCCCGGCCGTCGATGCGTTCATGGTGATGCAGGGTCACATCGCTGATGATCGGGTCCAGGCTTGGGTCCTGCTTCAGGAGCTCATGGCCCAGGGTGGTGTGTTTCCGCATGAACTCATATTCCCGGGGGGACAAAGGCCCGGGTTTGTTGAGGATCTCGTCCGGTACCCGTAACTTGCCGATATCGTGCAGCAGCCCGCACATGCCGGCCACTTCCAGATCGTCTTCCGGCAGACCGAGGAAACGGGCGAAGGCTACGGTAAAAATGGCGACGCGCAGGCAATGTTCGGCGGTGTAGGCATCGCGGTTCTTGATTCGTGCCATCCAGAACATGGCACTGGCGTTGGCTCTGATACTGTCCACGCAGGAGCGGATCAGCGGTCGGGCAGACGCCAGTTCCAGATCGTTATGCTGTTCGATGTCGCGAATCACCTTTTCCACGAACTGCTGGGTTCGGCCCCAGGCATCGGCAGCCCTGGGCAGTTCCTGTTCGAGGGTACGGGTTTCCTCTAGGGGCTCGGTGGTGCGTTGCTTCAGGTGGGGGATCTGATCCAGAACCGGAGCCAGTCTCTCGGCCTCGTCCTCGACCACGACCCAGGCGCAATACTGGCGCAGTACCCGGGCTTCGGCCTCTGTCTGCAGGGTGAAACCCTGGAACAGAACCGGCACTTCGGTCCAGGGGCGGTCAAGCTTGACCACTTTCATGCCGGACTGAAGCAGGTCCACGGGCAGACGCACCCGTTCCAGTACAACGTCTGCAGACGCCTTGGGAGTGCTCTGAACATCGCGGCCTTTAGCGGCGGCTCTGGACTTGCCTGGTTTACTTCGGAACCACATGGTCCTGCCAGTCTTCGAATTATTGTTCAGAGAGTATGTCAGACTGTCGCAATTGGTAACAGTTACGATCTGAAACTGTGATCTGGCTCTTGATCCAGCTCAGCTTCGGCAGCCGGTTTTCATGCCGGCTACCGATATCAGTCATGCACCAGGGACAGTAAGACAGGTCAGCGTTTGGCCGGGGTGCGTAGGCCGTGCCGCGGTATTTCCTGCTTGGGGCAGCGATCCATCACCACCGTCAGGCCGGCGGCTTCGGCACGCTGGGCGCCGGTTTCATTGATCACACCAATCTGCAGCCAGAGCACCGGAACCTTCTGCTCAATGGCCTGATCGATCACGGCATCGGTACGCTCAGGAGCCAGGAAAAGTTCCACCATATCCACTGGCTCTGGAAGTGTGGCGAGGTCTGCATAGACGGTTTCGCCCAGAACCTGCTGACCGGCCAGGCGCGGGTTAACCGGAATCACCCGATAGCCCTGGTGCTGCAGGTATTCCATCACTTCATGGGAAGGCCGGTTGGTCTTCTCGCTGGCACCCACCAGGGCGATGGTATTAACCGATTCCAGAATCTCCCGGATCTGTTCGGGGCTGTTGCTGGGCATAATGCAGATTCTCCTAGTCGCGACTGGCTTCCAGAGTCACGGAAACCGATTCTGCATAACGTAGCGCATGGGGCTTGTCGATTTCTACCTCGGCCCAACGCACGGCGCCATGTTCCATGACGATGGTCAATACTTCGTGGGTCAGGCGCTCCAGCAAGGCGAACCGCTGGCCGTCCACATGGGCGATAATCTGCTTGGTAATGGTCCGGTAGTTGAGCGCAGCAGAGATTTCATTGCGCTCGATAGCCTCCGAGGCATCGTAGGTCAGGCAAACGTTAATCACCACATCCTGCTGGTTGTTGATCTCTTCTTCCTTGATGCCGATATAGGCACGCAGCAGAAGATTCTTGATCTGGACACGGGCCAGTGGTTTCTGGGCGTTTGCCATAACAACTCCCTGGGGTCAGTCGGATGTTAGCGGTTGCTTGAAATCAGATTCAGGAACTCGGTCCGGGTTGCCTGGGATTTGCGGAACTGCCCGAGCATCATGGAGGTTTTCATGCGCGAATTCTGCTTCTCGACGCCGCGCATCATCATGCACATGTGCTGGGCTTCAATGACCACCGCAACACCCTTGGCCTGGGTAACGCTCTCGATGGCCTCGGCGATCTGCCGGGTCAGGTTTTCCTGAATCTGTAACCGGCGGGCATACATGTCGACAATGCGGGCAAACTTGGACAGGCCCAGCACCTTGCCCTGGGGCAAATAGGCGATGTGGCACTTGCCGATGAAGGGCAGCATATGGTGTTCGCACATGCTGTACAGCTCGATGTCCTGAATCACCACCATTTCGTCCATGGCGGATTCAAATACGGCGTTGTTGACCAGCTCTTCGAGGTCCTGCTGGTAGCCGCGGGTGAGGAACTGCATGGCCTTGGCTGCACGCATGGGCGTGTTCTGGAGGCCTTCTCGATCCGGGTCTTCGCCCAGGCCCTGGATAATAGTGCGGTAGTGATCGGCCAGATCATCAAGGGGTAGAGACATAATCGATTCCGGTTTGGGGTGTCTGAAAAAGGCCAAAGCTTAAGGCAATTCGCCGGGTATCTCCATGGTTTACGTCTGTGGCGTAGAAAAGGACCACCGCACAGGCCGCCGAAGGCGATATGGCCCCGGCCGCAGCTTTGCACTAAAGTATGAGGAGTTTCGGGTACGGTCATGGATTGCACATGGAACAGGTGATACCGGGTTCAGAAGTGGCGGCATCTGGTCGCCAGGAGACATTTACGCTGGAAGCCTGGCAACAGGCTGGCAAATGGTTCTGTTACGAGGGGCATGCCATCTTCAGCCGCATGGGAGGGCAGGGTGAGCCGCTCGTTCTGCTGCATGGCTTCCCAACCGCGAGCTGGGACTGGAGCCGGATCTGGCCCATGCTGGTGCGCGAGCATAACCTGCTGACTTTGGACATGCTCGGTTTCGGTTTTTCCGATAAACCTTTGCATTATTCCTACAGCATCGAAGATCAGGCGGATTTGATTCAGGGCTGGATTGAGGGGCTGGGTCTGGAGCGGGTCCACCTGTTCGGCCATGACTACGGCACCACCGTCGTCCAGGAACTGCTGGCCCGCGAGCAGGAGGGCGAGCTGTCGTTTGCCATCAGCAGTGTCTGCCTGCTAAACGGTGGTCTGTTTCCGGAAGTTCACCATCCCCTGTTTATCCAGAAGATTCTGCGCAGCCCCCTGGGTGGCCTCATTGGCCGGGGGCTCAGCCGATCGCTCTTCGAACGCAACTTTCGACGTCTGTTCGGGTCACGTAATCCGCCGGGCAGGCAGGACATGGACGACTTCTGGCATTTGCTGAACTACAACAACGGCCGGGGCGTGTTGCACCGCCTGATCCAGTTCATGGAGGAGCGTCGTTGTCACCGCAACCGCTGGGTCGGAGCGTTGCAAAAGGCGGAGCAGCCCATGCGACTGATTTCCGGCGGTGCCGACCCGGTGTCCGGCGCCGCCATGGCCCGGCGCTATCGGGAGCTGATCCCTCAGGCCGATGTGGTGATGTTGCGCAATGTCGGGCATTACCCCCACTTTGAGCAACCCTGGGATGTCTACAGCGCCTACAGGGAGTTTCGCAAGGCGCAGTAGCCAGCTCAGGCCGGTGTGGTGCCGCCGGTGGCCGGGTCTGCCATTGGTGCCGGATCCGGGATGTCCTCCTGGCTCGCGAGCCTGGGAGCGTTCACCACCTGATTCCGGCCACGGGATTTCGCTTCGTACAGAGCCTGGTCTGCCCGGTTGAGCCATACTGACCAGGTCTCGCCCTGGGTGACTTCCGCCACGCTGGCACTCGCGGTAACCCGGATGTCATCCAGAAACGGCCGGGCGCTGATGCTGGTCAGCAACTGATGCGCCAGGGTGTCGGCGTCTTTCTGCCGGGTTTCCGGGAGCACGACCATGAATTCTTCGCCGCCGATACGGAACAGCTGATCGCTCTCCCGCAACCGCTTGCGTACCCGCAGCGCCATTTCCTTGAGCACCTTGTCTCCGGCCAGGTGGCCCCAGCGGTCATTGATGGTCTTGAAATAATCCAGATCAATCAGTACCAGGCTGGACACCCGTTCATAGCGTTCCCGCATCTGAATCTGGCTGTTCAGGATGTCGGCCAGCTGCGAGCGATTCAGGCAGCCGGTCAGTGGATCGGTTGTCGCCAGGCGGGTAAGCTCGGCCTGCAGGCGCCCCACCAGCCAGGCAAAGATCATGGCAAACAGGCAACTGAGACCGAGTGAAAAGGTAATGCGCCAGAAGTCTGCCTCTGGAAACTTGAGGAAAGACACCACCGCCATGACCGAGACAAACACGACATTGCAGAAAATGGCTTCACGCAGGGGAAGCAGAAAAAACAGGGCAATGGCCGCAGGATACGCCCAGTAGAGCCCGGCGTGGCCATTGATGAGAGTGGAATAGGCGGCGCACACCACGGCCAGAATTGGGAACAGGCGGCCTTTGAAGAAATAGGTGCTTCGAAAACGCAGGAATGCGATCACGAGGGCCGCGTTGGCGCAGAACAGAATCAACAGGGATGACAGCAGCACGTTGCCATGCTGCCACTGCACCATGACCAGGGGGGCGACCGCAATAAAGGCCCAGATGTGCAGATGGTAGACCAGCTGCCGCTTGAACCCGAGAACAGCCAGGGTCGGGTTGGTTGCCAGGGTATTTGGCGAGGCAAAAAGATTCACAGCCTACTCCCGCTGTTCATAACCGGCATGTTTCCGTTTGTAATCGATGGCTCCAGTCTAGCACGGAGTGTGATGGGCGAAAGCAAAAACCACGGATCGACGTAATTCGTAAAAACTATGCCGGAGGCACCTGTTATTCAGAATATACATAGCCGTCATGAATTCTGTTCAGTTGGCCGTCTCCAGCCGGTCGGATACACTCGCCGGACACTTCAGGGGAGAAAGGAATGACTGCCATTCACAGCCGGATGCCGGCACTGACCATCCGAGCGGGACGCCGGGCTTTGCAGCGCCTGCAGCAAAAACCGCTGGGGCCCGAAGATGTTCACGTGATTCCGGGGGCAGCCGGTGGCCCGAAGGCGCTGGGAATCAGTGGCCTGGACAAGGCCATTTTTGGTGACTGGTTGCCGCAGGCTCCCCAGGAAAGGGCCCTGATCGGATCTTCCATCGGCAGCTGGCGGTTTGCCGCCATTGCCTCTTCAGATGATCCCAAGGCCCAGTTGGCCCGCCTGGCCGAGCTGTACACCAGTCAGCGATTTGCCAAAGGCGTCAGCGCTGCGGAAATCTCCCGCAAAAGCATACTGTTTCTGGAGGAGCTGCTGGGGGGCCGGGAAGACTTTCTGCTCAGCCATCCCTGGTACCGGTTGAGCATTGTAGTAGTGCGCAGTCTTGGCCTGTTGCAACACGATACCCGTGGCAGGCTGAGCCTCGGGTTGATGCGGGCTATCAGCGCCAACATGGTCAGCCGCCGGCACCTGGGTCGTTTTATGGAACGTGGCATTGTGCACGATGCCCGGGGCCGCGCGCCGGTCTCAAGCCTGGTGGATTTCCCCAGTCATGAAGTGCCCCTGAGCCGGGATAACCTGTTGCCGGCCCTGCTGGCGTCCGCTTCCATTCCTCTGGTGATGTCCGGAGTCCGCAATATTCCGGGCGCGCCAGAGGGTGTATACCGGGATGGCGGACTGCTCGATTATCACCTCGACCTGCCTTACCAGCAGCCTGGCATTATCCTCTATCCGCATTTTACGGATCGTGTGGTTCCCGGCTGGTTCGATAAAACCTTGCCCTGGCGTCGGGGCGATGCCAGTCGACTGCAGGATGTCGTGCTGGTATCGCCGTCACCGGATTACCTGGCAACCCTGCCGGATCGCAAACTGCCGGATCGAAAGGACTTCGAGAAGTACGTCGGCGATGATGCCGGTCGCGAACGAGCCTGGCGTCGAGCGATCTTGGAGAGTGACAGGTTGGGTGATGAGTTTCTTGAGCTGGTTGAGAGTGGGCGGCTGCTGGACCGGATTCGGCCCTTGTGAGTCGCTGGTAGATCGCGCTGGCCGTCTATGCGGGCCCTAGTTCGGCGTAGCACTGAGCCGAAAGCCGGTAATGCCGTGGACGGGATCCTTGATGGGTTTCAGGCGCAGACATACCCGCACTGGCCGGGCGTCCTCGGCCCCGATCAGTGCCAGGTCGTTTCGGGTCAGGTCTTCCTCGCTGCGGGCGCTGTCCAGGCTTTCCCGGAACCGGCTGCGGTCTTGTTCGGATACCAGTTGTTCAAACGGCTGATCGGTCAGGTCGGAGGGCGCGCGACCGAGCACGTCGGCAATCTGGGCGGACACAAACCCGATGCGCCCCTGGTGATCCAGTTCGGCGATTACCGCTCCCCCCAGCCGAACCAGATCCCGGCTTCTTGCTTCGCTGTCGTTCAGCGCATGCCGGAGCACAGACTTCTCCACCTGCAGATTGGTAATCTGTTGTTGATCGCGATCGAGTTGTGCCTGTTGCTGCCGGATTCTGGCATTGCGGATGGCCAGTCGACGGCAGGCGACCAGCATCAGTAAGGCTGCGAGTACCGAGATACCGGCACCTGCTGTCAGAATCTGCCAGCGCGCCTGGTTCGAGGCCCGGTCTATCCACCCTGCGCTGGGCGTGGTGGTGACCATCCAGTGCCTGCCGGGCAGTGTCAGCTCGGTACGCAGGGCCTCGGAATCCCGGGGCTCGTCTACGTTGCCGAGCTCCAGCACAGCCTGTTTGGTGTGTCTGGCGAGAGTATCGATTCGAAGCTGCAGGCCCTCGGGCAGATCTGTCGCCAAAGCTGAGGTCAGCGATGCAGGCAATTGCTGCCCCGGCGTGTGTTGTAGTCGGGCTGCGATCGTCGCAACCAGAGCCTGATGCCTGGCATGGTAGGCCTCAAGACCAAGGTCAGCGATAGTTCGCGCCAGGGTGTTGGCCAGTGCCACTGACACCAGTATGCCGATACCCAGGATAACCCCAGGCATCCAGAGACCCGGCCAGAGCCGGAATCGGGTGCCGGGTGTGTTACGAAGGTCGCTGTCCATGCTGGTGTGCTCCCGCGAGGCCTTTGCTGCTCGGATACCGCCTAACTTTAGACCAGCAATACCGGCCCGGCAATTCGGGCGCCGCCCTGTGCTGACTGGTGGCGCGGACGGTCAGTGCCGGCTCTGGCGGGCACCTGCATACACCATCAGGAACACCAGAAATGCAGTGACCACCACCGATGGTCCGGCCGGCGTGTCCAGGTACCAGGACAGGGTCAGTCCGCCGGACACCGCCACCACCCCGAAGACCACTGCCAGGGCGGTCATGTGTTCGGGATTGTGGGCCAGTCGGCGTGCGGTTGCGGCCGGAATAATCAGCAGGGCGGTAATCAGCAGGACGCCGACAATCTTCATGGCCACCGCAATCACCAGCGAAAACATCAGCATCAACGCCAGCCGCAGGCGTTCCACCGGAATCCCTTCTACCCGTGCCAGTTCCTCATGAATGGTGCTCATCAGCAGGCCGCGCCAGAGCAGCGCCAGCAGAGACAGGACAAAGGCGGCGCCACCGTAGATCCAGACCAGATCCTGTCGGGTCATGGCCAGCAGATCGCCAAACAGCAGGCCGGTCAGGTCCACCCTGACATCCGGCATGAAGCTCAGTGTTACCAGGCCAATGGCCAGCGCGCTGTGCGCCAGGATGCCGAGCAGGGTATCGGTAGCCAGGGTGCGGGTCCGGGACAGCAGCACCAGGGCCAGCGCAATGAGCACACAGGTAATCACCACACCCAGATTCAAAGGCACGCTGATCAGAAAACTAAGCGCGATGCCCAGCAGGGCCGAATGGGCCAGCGTATCTCCAAAATAGGCCATGCGACGCCAGACTACGAAGCAGCCGAGGGGACCGGCCACCAAAGCCACGCCCAGGCCGCCGAGCAGCGCCCGCCAGAAGAAGTCGCCCAGCACCGCATCAATGATGGTCATGGCTGCAACCTTCGTGGGCGTCCGCGGTAGAGACCACATCGCCATGGAGGTTATGGCGATGGTTGTGATGGTGGTGATAGACCGCCAGAGACTCGGCAACCTGATGACCGAAGGTTTCCACAAAAGCCGGGTCCTGGGAAATATCCTCCGGATATCCGCTGCAACATACGTGCTGATTAAGGCAGATAACCCGGTCTGTGGCCGCCATCACCAGATGCAGATCATGGGAGATCATGATGATGCCGCAGTGCAGCTCATCCCGAAGCTGGCGAATCAGATCGTAGAGTGTGGCCTGGCCATTGATATCGACCCCCTGGGCGGGTTCGTCCAGCACCAGCAGATCGGGTTTCCGGGCCAGTGCCCGGGCGAGCAGCAGTCGTTGTTTTTCGCCGCCGGACAGGTGGTGGACGGACGCATCCAGTAGATGCGCGACCCCGGTCCTTTCCAGCGCTGCCTTGCAGTCTGACAGTGCACGTCCGCTGAGCAGCATGAAGCGCCGGACACTCAGTGGCAGAGTGGGCTCCAGAGTCAGGTGTTGGGGTACGTAACCGATCACCAGACCGGGCGCCACCGATAATTGACCGCTGGTCGCCCGCTGAATCCCCAGAACGGTTTTGATCAGCGTGGTTTTGCCGGCACCGTTCGGGCCGATGATGGTGACGATATCGCCCCGGCTCACGGTCAGGTTGACCCGATCAACCACCGGCCGGTCGTCAAATGCCACCGTAACCTGTTCTAGCCGGACCAGGGGGTCAGTCATTCGTTTGCTCCCCCTGACAGCGGGGGCAGAGGCCAGCCACTTCGAGGGTAACGTCGTCAGGAAGGAAGGCTTCCGCGCGCGCCGCGGATTCGATGGCCTGATTGAGTTCCGGCATGGCCAGTTCCAGCACCGTGCCGCACTGTCGGCAGATCAGAAAAGTACCGCGATGATGTTCACCGGCATGGGAACAGCCGACGAAGGCGTTGAGCGAGGCAATCCGGTGAACCAGTCCATGTTGAAGCAGAAAGTCCAGGGCCCGGTAGACCGTGGGGGGGGCGGCGTTATGTCCATCCGAGGACAGTTTGGCCAGAATATCGTAGGCGCCCAGCGGCTTGTGGGATTGCCAGATCAACTCCAGTACCCGTTCACGGATCGGAGTCAGGCGGGCGTTATCATCGCGGCAGATGGCATGGGCATCGGATAATGCCTGGGCGACACAGGCCTGATGGTTATGGGGACGGTAGGGAAGTGCGCGTTCCGGCATGGCGTGGATCCTGCAAAATTTGCAACATTATAACATTTGCAGGCGGCCACGCCATGCCGACCGGAGGCTCAGTGATGTGCGTCGACGGCCAGGGATTCCAGGTATTCCAGATTCGGGATCCAGGCTGGCTCGCCGTCTACTTCCACCTGCATCAGATCCGCAGGGCCGGGGTCGCCGTCCAGTTGTCGGATCTGGTCTTCCATCAGGCGCGCCTGGCTGGGAATGCCCTGGGTGACCAGGGCCATGAACGGGGTGCTCTGGTGATTCGGGCCGATGGTATTGAGGATAATGATGCGGCCACGGTTGTCACCAGGGATGGTGAGCTTGTTGCCGTTGGCGGCGTCGTAGGAAATGACCGGCAGTGTGAGCCCGCGCCAGTCCAGGAATCCGGCCAGCCAGTCCGGTGTATTAGCCCCGGCATCGTTGCTGGTGAAATCCACCACCTCGGCAATAGAGACGTTGGGCAGCAGAAGCTGGCGGTCCGAGACCGGTATCATGACGCAGGACAGGGATTGGCTGTTTTCACTCATTGCTTGTTACCTCAGGCGGAATCCCGTTTTTGCCGGCCCTTGAGCAGGCAGTTGTTCTCAATGACTTTTACCAGTTCCCTGGCCAGTTGCTCCGGAGTGCCACAGAAGCTGGCGCAGCCGGTGGCGGCCACCGAATCGGGCATGGAGCTGTTTCCACAACTGGTGCTTTCCTGAACCCAGATGCGGCTGCCATAGGCCTTCAGCATGGGTGCAGCGATAGCGCCGTCGTTGCCCATGCCGGAAAACAGGATGGCATGGCAGTGTTTGCCATAGTGATCCGCCACGTTCAGCAACACCTGATCTATCGATGGGCCATAAGGGCCCGGCCAGGGATGATTCAGTTCCGTCAGCTGGCCCTGGCGATCAAAGGACCACTCTCTTTCTACGGGCATCAGCACCACATCGCCATTGCGTACCCGATAGCCCTCCTCGGCCCGCTTCAGCGAATAGTGGGCGTGCCGGCCCAGAACCCGGGTGAGGACTTCGGTAAAATTGCCATCAATATGTTGGGCGTAGATAAACCCGACCGGTAGCCTTGGCGGCAGGTGATCGAGAAAGGTCTTCACCGCTGCAGGACCGCCCAGCGAGGCTCCGAGAATCCAGACTTCCTCAGCCACCGAACCCGGCGCCGCCGGAGTTATCCAGTGTGGCAGCGTAGGCGCGTCCACCGCATCTGGCGTGGTCTCGGCCAGCTCTTCAATGTCATTGGCGGTATCCAGCTGCTCCAGATGCCCGAGCTGTTTTTCCAGCTTGTCGAGCAGCCGGCGTTCCCAGCGGAAGTATTCCGTGGTGCCGGGCTTGGGAGCCTGGTCCAGGCCGAATAAGACCGGTGCTTCTGTATTTTCCAGCAGATGCTCGAACAGTGCCGGGTGGTCCGCTTCGTCTTCCAGGGTCACCAGCCAGAGCGCCGCGTCCGGAAACGCCGGGTAGTCCATCAGCCGCTCGGGATCTCCCGAGAAGCTGACGTCCAGGCCAAATTTTCCGGTCGCCGCCTGCAGCCGATGCCGTTGAAGCACCACATCGGACACAATCCCGACGCCAGGCCGGCCGTTAGGGCCGGCCATCACCGGTTCCCGGTCAGCCGCTTGATGGTGTCAAGCAGCTCGGTTTCCTGGAACGGCTTGCCAAGGTACTCGTTGACCCCGATGGCCAGAGCACGTTCCCGGTGCTTCTCGCCCGTCCGTGAGGTGATCATGCAGATCGGCGTATCTTTCAGGTTGTCGTCGTGGCGCACAAAGCTGGCCACTTCGAAACCATCCATACGGGGCATTTCGATATCGAGCAGGATGATGTCCGGCCGGTGGTCCTGAAGCTGGGCAACGGCGTCGAGACCATCTTTGGCGGTCACCACTTCCATGCCATTGCGCTCCAGCAGACGGGAGGTCACCTTGCGCACCGTAACGGAGTCGTCCACCACCATAACCGTCGTGGCTTTTTCCTCGTAGCGGGCGCTGTCCCGTGCCTTTTCCAGGTTCGCCAGGCGCTGACGTTCGGACAGGATGTCGGAGCGGATCATCGCCGGCAAGTCGAGGATCACAACCACGTTGCCGTCACCGAGAATGGTGGCACCGGAAACGCCCCGGACGGAACTGAACTGCGGCCCGAGGGATTTAACCACGATTTCACGGCTACCCATCAGCTGGTCCACCTGCAGAGCCATGGGCTGCTCGGCGCCGCGCACCAGAATGACCGGCAGCGGCAGGGCCTGGCCCTGAAGCTTGGGCTGGTGGTCACTGTTGAGCAGGCTGCCCAGGTACTGCAGGCGATACTGCTGGCCGGCATACTCGTACATGGGGGCATCTGGCTTGTAGTACTCTTCCAGCTCGTAGGTGCTGACCCGGACAATACCTTCGATGGTGTTGAGCGGGATGGCGTAGAAGTCTTCCCCGGTGGACACCATCAATGCACGGTTGACCGACACGGTGAACGGCAGGCGTACGGTGAAGGTGGTGCCACGGCCCAGGGCGGAATCGATGTCTAGGCTGCCGCCGAGCTGTTTGATTTCGCTGGCAACCACGTCCATGCCCACACCACGACCGGAAATCTGGGTAACCTGCTGGGCGGTGGAGAAGCCCGGCTGCAGAATGAACTGCAGGATTTCCCTTTCCGAGAGGTCTTCGTCGGCGCGCATCAGGCCCTGGCGAACGGCCTTGTCGCGGATAACGTCGGACGGAATGCCTTTACCGTCGTCCATCATCCTCAACACCACATCACCGCCTTCCCGGGTCAGGGACAGAACCACTTCACCTGTGGCCGGTTTTCCTGCCTTGGTGCGGTCTTCCGGCGTTTCGATGCCGTGGTCCAGCGCGTTGCGGAGCATGTGCTCCAGCGGCGCGACCATCCGCTCCAGAATGTTCCGGTCCATTTCCCCTTCAGCATTGCGCACGTCGAAATCGACTTTCTTGCCGAGTTCGCCACTGATCTGGCGCACGATGCGGCGCAGACGGGGCACCATGGAGGAGAACGGAATCATCCGGGTCTTCATCAGACCTTCCTGGAGTTCCGTATTGATCCGTGATTGCTGAACCAGCAGGGTTTCGGTGTCCCGAACCCGCTCGGACAGGGTTTCACGCAAATCAGCAAGGTCCGAAGTGGATTCGCTCAGGGCCCGTGACAGCTGTTGGATAGAGGAGTAGCGGTCCATTTCCAGCGGATCGAAATCGTCGCCGTAATCCGGCCCGTGCTCCTGCTCGGCCCGGAACAGGATCTGCGCTTCGGTTTCGATATCCATGCGCCGCAGCTGTTCCCGCAGACGTTCGATGGTGGCGGCCATTTCGTCCAGGGTGTAACTGAAATCACTGCTCTGCTGTTCCAGGCGACCCCGGGTAATACTGGTTTCACCGGCCAGGTTAACCAGCTCATCCAGCAGCGGTGCCGATACCCGAATGGTTTCCTGGGCGGCTCTTTGTGCATCGGCCGCTTTCTTGCGTGTCTGGGCCGCGGACTTCTCCGGTTTCGCTGGTGCCGGAACCGGTTTGGTCGGGGCTGGCTCCGCAGTGGTGGCCTTTGGCACCGGCGCGGGTTCGTCGCGAACCGGTTCGGGTGCTTTTTCCGGCTGCGCGGCAGGTGCCGGTGCGCCGGATTCAAAGCGTTTGCGGATATCCGCCACCAGCGCGATGATGGCATCGTGATCGCCGGTGATGGCCTGCCATTGCTCCTCGGTTGGCGCGTTACCGCCCAGATCAATCAGGCGGGTCTCGAAAGCATGAGCCTTGTCGCCAAGCTCGGAGAGCTGGGATAGACGGGCGCCGCCTTTGAGAGTATGCAGTGCCCGTTGAGCTTCCCGGTTGAAGTGCTCGTTGGCCGGCTCACGACGCCAGTCATCCAGTAGCTGCTCCAGCTGGTCCATGATTTCGCCAGCTTCTTCCAGGAAGATCTCGAGCACTTCAGGGTCTACGGAGTCCGCTTCCGCCGTTTCAGCCTCCGGTGATTCGGTTCCGGACGTATCTTCTGCTGGCGCGGCAGTACGCAACGCGTTGATCAGGGCCGCGTCGGCGTCGGGCTTGCGGCTGTCTTCCAGCGCATCAAGCATGGATTTCAGGCCGGCCGCGGCGCGGTCACTCAGGCCAAGCATGGCCGACTGGTCCCGGTCGCCGGCAATCAGCTGGTCCAGGGCGTCGGCCCAGGCTTCGGCCAGATCCGCAATCGGGTCGACATCCGACAGTCGCGCGCCGCCCTTCAGGGTGTGCAGTTCCTGTTGGAGGCGGGTAATGCCAGCCAGCTCCTCCGGCTCCTCGCGCCACTGGTCGAGGCATTCGGTAATGGCCTCGTGGATTTCCAGGCCTTCGTCCAGGAAGATGCCAACCAGATCGTCGTCGGTGGCGTCCTCCAGGCTCTCGCTGAGGCTGGACGCGGATTCTTCGGATTCCGTCGCCGGCTGTTCACTGATTTCCAGTTCTTCCAGTTCGCTAACGTCGGGCTCACCCGGCTCTGACTGCGGCGGTGCCTCCGAAGGCAGGGATTCGCCGCGCAGAATGGCCTGAACCTGATGCACCAGTTCTTCGGCTGGCGGGCACGGCTTCTGGGTCGCCACCTGCTCTACCATCTGGGCCAGGCGGTCGTGGCAGGCAAACAGCAAGTCGGTCATCTGACCGCTGGCTTCAAGCTGGCCTTCGGCCACTTTTTCGAACAGATCCTCAAGCACGTGAGTGAGATCGCCGATGGCCTCGACTCCGGCCATGCGGGCGCCACCCTTGAGGGTATGCACATCACGCTGCAGTTCGGCAGCAACCTCCCGGTTCGAGGGGTCTTCGCTCCAGGTATGCAGGGCACTGCCGGTTGAGTTGATCAGGTCGTAGGCTTCTTCCAGGAAAATGCCCACCAGTTCCGGGTCCAGATGGGACAGATCGGTGGCCTGGAGCTCTTCCTCCTCTGCACCTGCAGTTTCTTCGGTGCTTTCCTCGAGCTCCGGCTCCGGCAGGGTCAGCTCTTCGTCTTCCGGTTCTGTCGAGTCGTCGGTGTGTACATCGGTTACCGGGCGAGTGCCACGGGCGCCATCGATGTAGGCATGAATCTCGGTGATCAGATCCGGCGCGGGCCTCGGCGGCTCACCGGCTTCAAGTGCCTCGACCATGCCGGCAAGCCGGTCATGGCAGCGGAACAACAGGTCAGACAGAGTGTCATTGATCGAGAATTTCTGCTCGGTCAGTCCTTCAAACAGGTTTTCCAGTTCGTGGGACAGATCACCCACGGCCGGAATGTCGGCCAGTCGGGCGCCACCCTTGAGGGTGTGCAGGTCACGCTGGAGCAACCGCAGGAGGTCCAGGTTTGATGTATCCTCGCTCCAGCTGTGCAGGGCTTCCGCGGTGCTGTCAATCAGGTCGCGGGCTTCCTCCAGGAAGATTGCTGCCAGCTCGTCGTCCATGGCCTGATCGTCTTCAGACGTTTCCGGCAGTGGCGGCGTTTCTGTCAGCTCAGGTTCTTCTGTTGCCTGCTCCAGTTCATCCATCTCCAGGCTGAGGTCGATCTCTTCCAGGTCGTCGGTGAACTGCTGCTCGAACTCATCCGGTTCTGCGGGCTCGGCTGCGGTTGCCTGTGCCAGCGCCTCGAGTTCCTGAATCAGTTCCTGGCTGGGTTCAGTAGCCAGCCCGGCCGCCACCTGATCCATCATGTTAATCAACTGCTCATGGCCGGCGCGCAGGGTCTGGAATACATTATCGCCCGGCGGCAGGCCCTGCTCTGAAATCGCGGTGTAGGTGCGGGTCAAAGCGGCGGTCAGTTCGGCAACATCGGGCAGATTGGCGTCCGTCGCACCCTGGGTCAGTTGCTCCAGTTCGGCACGGAGGGTTGCCAGTGCCTCGTCCTGCTGCGGGTTTTCAGACCAGCGATCGAGAATGCTTTCGGCATCCAGAACGATATCCAGGCCTTCACCCAGGAACAGCTGTACCAGCTGTGACGACGATTTCCTGGCGGGTTGTTCGTCGTCTGCCTGGGCATGGCTGGTGAGTGTCTGCTCACACACCTGGTGCAGGCGCTCAAGGTACTCGTCGGTGCCTGCCAGCGGTGCCTGGGGATTCTCCCGAATCTGGGCAAGCCCTTGGGTCAGGAAGCCCGCCGCATCACTGATCAGCGCCAGTACGTCGCGGTCTGCCCGTTTGTTCTGAGCCCGGGATTCTTTGATAAAGCGCTCAAGCGGCGTAATGACTTCCGCAATCGGCGCGATACCGGCGGTGTTGGCACTGCCTTTCAGGGTATGCAACGCCCGAGAGAGATCGTCCGTGTAGGCGGCGGTGGCTTTGTCGCCCGCAGCCTCCAGGTATTCCTTGATGGTCTGCAGATGGGTTTCGGTTTCGTTCTCGAAGATATCCAGCAGCACCGGATCCACTTCGTCTTCTCCGGGCAGGGCATCATACTCAATGCTGTCTTCCGGAGTGACGGTACCGGCCGTTGTTTCCTCTGCAGACTCTGTGTCGGTGTCCACCAGCGGCATGGCGGTGGCATCGGGAATTTCGCCATTGGCCAGGGCATTGGCCCGCGCCTCCATGGCAGATGTGTTCAGGCTCGGCGCCTGGCGTTTCTCAAAATCGGTGACCAGCGCCGGCACCGAATCGGTGACATCCTGAAGCAGCTGGGCAATATCATCATTCATGAACACGCTGCCGTCGATCACCCGGTTCAGCATGTTCTCGACCGACCACGCTAGCTCCCCGATCACGGTAGCGCCAACCATCCGGCCACTGCCTTTCAGGGTATGGAAGGCCCGCCGAACTTCTGCCAGGGCACTGCGGTCATCGTGCTGACGTAGCAGCATAGGCAGGTATTCGCGAATGGTGTCGAGTACCTCGCCAGCTTCCTCAATAAAGATCTCGAGGATTTCGTCATCAATCAGATCGTCACTGTCGTCCGCTTCCTCAACTTCGCTCGTTGGTGCGGTAGCGGGTGTTTCGGGAATTTCGATTTCGTGCTCGGCGGCGGCCTCGTCTGCAGTTTCTGCTTCGCCTGTGGTCTCTTCGGCAGCCGGTCCGGTTTCTGCGCGTCGGGTCGTTGCCAGCGCTTCAGCCTGTTCAATCAGCTCGTTGACGTCGCCACTGGTCTCGCCGTTCCGGAAGTCCTCAATCAGGGAAGGAATACGGGCGTTGACCTGGTCCACCAGGGTGAACATGTCATCGGTCGGTTTGATGGTCTGATCGATGACCCGATTGAGCAGATTTTCCACCGACCACGCCAGTTCGCCAATGCTGGTGGCGCCGACCAGGCGGCCACTGCCTTTGAGGGTATGGAAAGCCCGGCGAACTTCCGTCAGAGCTTCGCGATCGTCGTGATCCTGGCGCAACCTCGGATAGAACTCGTGGATGGTCTGCAGAACTTCTTCCGCTTCCTCAACAAAAATGCCGAGGATCTCATCATCCAGCAGCTCGGCATCAGAGGTTTTGGCCTCTGGTGCGGTGGTCTCTTCGGCGCTTGCCTCAGGTTCTTCAGCAACGGGTACTTCAGCCGGGGCCTCTTCAGCTTCTTCCGTCAGGCTCCAGGTGGGCTCCTGTCCGACCGGGAAGCCGAGACTGGCGAGGCTGTCTTCGGCCACGCGCAGGATTGCGTCGTTATCGCTGATGCCATCTGCCAGTCTCTCAAGGTAATACTCGATACTGGTAACGGCATCGGCCAGGGTGTCGAGCTGTTTCCAGTCCGGAACCTGTTTGTTGCTGAGCAATACGTCGGTGACGTAACGCTCGGCTGAGGCGAGCATATCGGCAACGCGATCCAGTGGCACCAGGCTCAGACCGCCACGGATACTGTGCAGGAGTCCGGGTACGTGTTCGATTTCACGGGCATCCCACTGGGAGGCAATGAAATTAACGATGGCGGATTTAACCTGCTCAAGGGTATTCCGGGATTCGCGGATCAGCGCTTCGCTGGCCTCTCCGAGTTCACGGGAGCCCATGTTGATGGCGGAGGCTTCCTCGGCCGAGCCGGACGACTGCTCCGGGCGTCGCTCGCTGTCGAGACCAGCCAGACTGGCCTCCACGTAAAGTAGGGCACCGGCAATGTCCATCAGGGTGCCGTCGTCGACCACTTCGGCCTGCTGGCAGAGTTTTTCTACCAGTTCAATCTGTTCGGTGACGACCTTCCGGGGAATGCCAAGACCAAGAACGGCCAGGGTGTTGGCAACCTGACGCAGGCCGGGCAGTAACTCGTCCAGTTCGCTGTTCTGACGAAATTCGGCCCGCACAAACAGGTCAAGCTGATCTTTCAGTCGAGCCAGTTCTTCGTTGAGGGCACTGACCACGGAGTGGATGGCGTCCCGGCCTGGACCGGATACCCGGTTGCGGGCCGCATCCACGTCGTCTTCCGAGGGCAGGGCGCTGTCCAACTGATAGGCCTGACGCAGCGCCTGAACCTGAGGGCGATCGAGATCCCGGGCGCGGGCGACGTAATACAACAGGTGTTTGAACAGCGCTTCCGGAACCGGCTGCTGAAGGATGTCTGTATGTTCGTCGGTGAGCCGGCGGATCTCGGAATCCAGTTCTCTGAGCAGGGATTTGACGGCGGTGTTCACCGGGTTGACCCGGGCCTGCAGAGTGTCGACAAAGGCACTGGCCGCTTTCCAGAGTTCGCCCCGGGGCGTTTTCTGGCACAGGCGCACCAACCGCTGGATTACCTTCTGCATGTAATCGAAATGGGCGTCGAGGTCCGCCTCGCGAACCACGCCAGCAAGGGCAAACTGGTACATCTGGCGCAGCTTGCGCAGGTGGCCCAGGACTTTTGGATCGTGCAGGCGTTCAGACACCTTGCCGCTGACCTTCATCTGTGAAGCAGAGAGATCCGGCTTGAACAGGGAGGTGTCGGACAACAGGGATTCGCCCCGGGCGGCCCGGAGATCGTTGAGCAGCGGCAGCAGAACCATGGGAAAGTCATCGCTGCTGCTGCCAATGTGCTCCAGATACTGTGGCAGCTGCAGAATGGCCTGCATCAGCACGTTGACGGCATCGTCAACGCTGGTCACGCTTTCGTTGAGAATGGCCTGGGTCAGTTTTTCCATCTCTTCGGTGAGCAATGCTGCACCGTAGAGTTCCACCATTTGCAGGGTACCGTGTACCTGGTGAAGGTAATTCAGGCAGAAGCGCAGGCGCGCAGTGTCGTCGCGATTCTCGACATACGCTTCAAGTGCATGCTGGCCCTGGGTCAGCGTGTCCTGTATCTCTCCCCGAACCCAGTCGAGGGCGATGCTGTCATGGTGATTGCCCATAACCACTCCGGTTATTCTTCGTCGGACTGGCGCTTGATCCACGCCAGTACATGTTCCGAGGGAACCCTCTGCAGGCCCGGTGGCTGCCAGTCGGTCAGTTCACCCTGGCCAAGCACCAGTAACCCCCCCGGTGCCAGACGCTCTGCGAGCCGTTTGACGATCTCCCGTCGGCGCCAGCGACGGAAGTAGATCAGCAGGTTCTGGCAGAAGATAATGTTCATCCCGTGCATGGGTGCTTTATCCAGATCCAGAACATTGAGCCTGGTAAAGCACACCCGGTCACGGATGCTGTTCACAATTTCTACGGTATTCCGCTCCGAGGGGCGGAAATACCTGGCTTTCAGGTCTTCTTCCATTCCCAGCAACTTGCGGGCATTAAACCGGCCCTGGCGCGCTTTTTCGATGGCCGGCTGACTGATGTCCGAGCCGGTTACGCCGAAGAGCGGTTGCACGCCCAACTGAGCCATGCCCTCGTTCAGGATCATCGCGAGCGTGTAAGGCTCCTCGCCGGTGGAGCAGCCAACACTCCAGGCCTCCAGGGCCCGCTTCCTGAACTGTTCCCGGGGACGTGTAAGCACATAATCCGCCACCAGCCGGAAGGCGTCCGGGTCCCGGAAAAACCGGGTTTCCTGAACAGTGAGCCGGTCTACCAGTGTGGCCCACTCCCTGACAGCATCCGGGCCGGAGACGATTTTCTCGTAATAGGCCTGGTAGCTGCTGCAACCGATTTCGCGCATCCGGATGCCAAGATTGGTTTCCAGAAATGAGCGCCGTTCGGTGGTCAGGGTTATGCCGGTGCGGTGCTCCAGCAAGGTCTGCCACTGGCTGAACTGCGCGTCGTCCATATCCGGAAGACGGCGCAGTGACCAGATGCCTTCGGCGGGTGACAGTTGGTTATGCGTATGCGCCATAGACCGTCATCTGCCCCGGGCCGGTGATCAGCTGACCACCGGTACGTCGCTGTTTTCCTCTTCTTCCTGATTGGCCATTTCCTCATCCGGCAGGGTGAAGCCGGCAACGGAGGACCGCAGCTCGGAGGCCATTTCTGCCAGGTTACCGATAGACTTCGCGGTAGCGTTGGTACCGGAGGAAGTCTGGGAGGTGATTTCCTGGATAACGTTCATGGTGTTGGAAATGTGCGCCGCAGAGGACGACTGCTGACGGGCGGCGTTGGAGATGTTCTGGATCAACTCCGCGAGGGACATGGATACGTTCTCGATTTCCTCGAGGGCGATACCCGCGTCCTGGGCCAGTCGGGCACCACGGACCACCTCGGCGGTGGTGTGTTCCATGGAGATAACCGCTTCGTTGGTATCCGACTGGATCGTCTTAACCAGGGCTTCGATCTGCTTGGTTGCTGCAGAGGAACGTTCCGCCAGGCGCTGAACTTCGTCCGCAACCACCGCGAAGCCCCGGCCCGCGTCACCGGCCATGGAGGCCTGGATTGCCGCGTTCAGGGACAGGATGTTGGTCTGGTCGGCAATGTCGTTGATCAGGGATACGATGTCACCGATTTCCTGGGAGGATTCACCCAGACGCTTGATCCGCTTGGAAGTTTCCTGGATCTGCTCCCGGATGTTATCCATGCCGCGAATGGTGTTCTGTACCACTTCTGCGCCTTTCTTCGCGATCGCAACCGACCGCTCCGCAACCGCGGAGGATTCGGCGGCGTTCGAGGATACCTGGTCGATGGACACGGCCATCTCGTTAACCGCGGCAGAGGCGCCGGCAATTTCCTGGGCCTGGTGCTCGGATGCATCGGCGAGGTGCATGGCCGTGGCCTGAGTTTCCTGGGCGGCGGAAGCTACTCGTACCGCAGTACCACGAATGGCCTGTACCAGGCCGCGCATCTGGTCGATCGCGTAGTTGATGGAGTCGGCGATGGCACCGGTGAAGTCCTCGGTTACCGTGGCCTCTGTGGTCAGGTCACCATCGGCCAGGTCGGCCAGTTCGTCCAGCAGTCGCAGGATCGCGTTCTGGTTCTGTTCGTTCTGCTCCTGGGTGGTGGCCAGACGCTCCTGGGCGTCGCGGTACAGGGCAAGACCGATAAAGACAACAATCGCAACCATGGCGGCCAGGATGGCGAAGGCCAGGGTCGGGCTGATCAGACGGGAACTGGACTGGGTAGCGAAGTTGTCGGCCAGAGTCGACAGTTCGGCCAGCAGGTTCTCGGAGTTCTGGAAGATGTCACTTGCGGCGGTACGAACCTTGAAGAGGTCGGGAGAGGCCTCAAGGATCGCGTCTACGTTCTGGGAAACGAACTGGAACAGCTCGTCAACCGCTTCCAGACCATAGATGGCGTCTTCGTCCGCTACGCGGGAGATGCCCATGGCGGGGTTGCCGTTAAGCTGGCCGTCAAGTACCCGGCCAAACAGGCTGGCGTCCCGGCCGAAACGGTCGGCCGCGATAACCGCATCTTCGTCACCGGACAGTACGTTGTTAACGGAGCGGACAATACGCTCTGCCAGCAGCGACTGGCGCTGGGCCAGGGAAATCTGCTCGGCAGGGGCGCCGTTATCCAGCAGGATCTGAACGATGTCGTCGTATTCCACCTGCAGCTGGGGAATGGTTTCGTTCAGGGTCCGGGCTACTTCGTGCAGGCCGAGTACCGCATCACGGGTAGACAGGATGCTGTCGGCATTTTCACGAACGGTGTTCCAGTGTTCCTGTACGCCACTTTGCTGGGCCAGTTCACTGGGCGGGAGGCCGGTTTCCGGGTTGCCCTCGGTAACGTTGGTCCAGAGCTGCTGGAACTCATCCCGCGAACGACGGAGTTGGTCGAAGGCTTCGGCGGTACCACCGGCGGCCTCGGTCGCGTTCTTCGCGATCTCCTGGGAGAGTACCCGCATTTCCGCGGTGTTGGCGATGTACTGCTGGTCGTGCTGACTGTCCTGGTTAATGATGAACAGTACCACAACGAGCAGGACGGTAAGTGCAATCAGCGCTGCGATCAGGCCGGCAACCAGTTTGTTGCCTCCCTGTCCCATACTGAGTCTTCCGGCTCTGTTTTTCATTTTCTGGCTCCCGGCCTCTTTCTTCTGGAAATGGCAAGTATGTGTAGCGGGTTTCAGACGGTCAGGGTGATGTTCCTGCCAGTACCATCACCCTTACCACTGTGCAACATCAAGAAAGCGTTCGTCTTCCACCAGATCGGTGGCTGAGAACACTTTCCAGACCTCCTCATTACGCTCGTAACCGCCGCTCACAAACGGACGAACGCTGTCGGGCACCCCGTCGGGGGTGGCCCTGAAACTGTCTTTGGCGAAGTACTGCATGCCCAGTACGCTGTCGACGACCAGGCCACTGAATACGTCGCCCTGCTCAACCACCAGAACCCGCCGTTCACGCAGGCTGCGGGAAGAGCGGGGCACATCGAAAAAGGTGGCGAGATCGACCAGGGGTAACAGGCGGCCGCGAACATTGGCCGCTCCCATCAGGAACGACCGAACCCCCGGAACATGGGTGAACCGGGGTACATGCAGGATTTCGGTAACTTCGCCCATGGGGGCAACATAGCGCTCGCCCGAGAGAATAAAACCGATGCCGTTCCAGAGTTCAACGGCTTCCTGTTGTTCCGGCAGACCGGCGGCCATGGACCGGCTGCGCTGGGCGATATCCGTCAGAACGGCAAAAGGGGCGGCCTGGGCGGACATGCGTACTCCAAGGTTGGGGATCAGGCAATCAGGCTGTTGATTGTTTTGATCAGGTCGTCTTCGTTAACTGGCTTGACCAGATAACCCTTGGCACCCTGGCGGGTTCCCCACACCCGGTCAGTTTCCTGATCCTTGGTGGTTACGATCACAACCGGGATGGAAGCGGTTTCCGGCGCACGGGTCAGCTGGCGGGTCGCCTGAAAGCCGTTCAGGCCGGGCATGACAACATCCATCAGCACCAGATCCGGAGTTTCCGCGCGGGCCTTGGCCACACCATCGGCGCCATTATCTGCGGTCAGCACTTCGTGCTTGTGTTTTTCCAGAATGGTGGAAATCTTCTTAACTTCAGTTGGCGAGTCGTCAACAATCAGAATGCGGGCCATGGTTTCCTCGATGGTTCTGTGTGTCAGCAGGGGTTACTGTTCCGCCTGAGGCATGTATTGGCGGATGGTGTTAAGCAGCTCATCCTTGCTGAACGGTTTGGTCAGATACTGGTCCGAGCCTACGATTCGGCCTTTTGCCTTGTCGAACAGGCCGTCCTTGCTCGAAAGCATGATAACCGGCGTCTTTTTAAAAGAGGAATTGTTCTTGATCAGTGCGCAGGTCTGGTAGCCGTCCAGGCGGGGCATCATGATATCGACAAAAATGATGTCCGGCTGGGAGTCGGCAATCTTGGCCAGAGCGTCAAAGCCGTCTGTGGCAGTGATAACCTCACAGCCAACCTTTTTAAGAAGGGTTTCCGCGGTGCGACGAATGGTCTTGCTGTCGTCAATCACCATGATCTTCAGGTTCTCGAAGTTGTCATCCATTGTCCAACTGCCTTGCGCTCTAGCGACTGTCGTTATTTTCGAACGGGGGTTTTAACACAAACGTTAAGGTTGTTCTATAAACCCCGCTCATTTATAGAGTATCCATGGCTGGATAAAAAGTATTAGTTTGTGACCAAATGTACTTCTGCCGCTGCCATCACGGATTTATCTGCGGATTTCTCCGGATGCATTCGCGGCTCGGGTACAATACCATTTGACCTCTCAGCATAGCACTTAATAACCGGTTCGCTCTGCTGACCGGTTCGTGTTTTCTTACCGACAGTTCCAGGAGACGCTATGACAATCCGGCTGGGGATCGTGATGGATCCCATTCAGGATATTCACTTCAAGAAAGACAGTTCTCTGGCCATGCTGCATGCCGCCCAGAAACGTGGCTGGGAAATCGAGTACATGGAACTGCCGGATCTCTATCTTGCGGGCGGCCAGGCCCGGGCTCACACCCGTGGGCTGACTGTGCACATGGATCCGGACAACTGGTACAGCTTCGGCGCCAGTCAGGATCGTGCGCTCGGTGATCTGGACGTGATTCTGATGCGGCAGGACCCACCGGTGGACCGGGAATTCCTGATGGCCACCTATATACTGGAATCGGCGGAGCAGCAGGGCGCTCTGGTGGTCAATCCGGCGGCCACTCTGCGGGACTGCAACGAAAAACTGTTTGCCACCCAGTTTGAAGACCTGACACCGCCGCTGATCGTGACCCGCTCTGCCCAGCGTTTCCGGGAATTCTATGCCGAACATGGTGACATCATCATGAAACCAGTGGACGGCATGGGTGGCCGCTCGATATTCCGGGTCAAGGAAAACGATGCCAATCTCGGGGTCATCATCGAAACCCTCACCAATTACGGCAGCCATCAGGCCATGGCCCAGAAATTCATCCCCGAAATCACCGAAGGTGACAAGCGTATTCTGCTGATTGAGGGCGAGCCGGTACCCTATGCCCTTGCACGCATTCCGTCACACGGTGAGAATCGCGGCAACCTGGCCGCCGGAGGTCGTGGTGAGGGCCGGGAGCTGACCGAGCGTGACCGTCAGATCTGTGCCCGGGTAGCGCCGGTGATCAAGGAAAAGGGTCTGATGTTCGTGGGGCTTGATGTCATTGGTGACTATCTCACGGAAATCAACGTCACCAGCCCCACCTGCATTCGTGAGCTGGATGCGGCGTTTGGCATCGACATTGCCGGCATGCTGATGGACGCCATCGAGCGACGTCTGGCCAGAGACTGAAGACCGATCACAGCTTTTGAGCGCACAAGGAGACTCAGGAACCGTCATGGCAACCCAGGTTAGCGATTTCGATCGGTTTTCCTTCACCCTGTTTATGGCATTGGCCGTTCATGCCATGTTGGTGTTGGGGATTACCTTTGCCCCGGAATCGCCCCGGTCTTCGGCTCAGACCATGGAAATTACCCTGTCCCGGTTCGACGATGAGCAGGCGCCGGAGAAAGCCGATTTTCTGGCCCAGACCAGTCAACAGGGCAGTGGCTCGGAAGAGCAGGCCATGGAAATGACCTCGCCCAATCCCTCCGAGATCAGTCAGCCGGAGCTGGCCCAGGTGCAACCCGAGCCACAGACCACCACCCGGCCTCAGCCTCAACAGGAGCGGGCGGTCGTCCAGACCGAGACTCGCACCGAGCGCCAGGCGTCAAGGCCCGAGGAGCGAACCGAGCCCCAGGAAGAGCCCTTGCCCCAGAGCGAGAAAAAGAGCCTGATGGAGCGCAGCCTGGAGATTGCCAGCCTGGAGGCGCGGTTTGACGCACAGCAGCGGGCCTATGCCCGCAAACCCCGGGTAATGCGGGTAACGGCAGCCTCGACCCTGAAGTCCAGCAACGCCTGGTATGTGCAGAACTGGGTGAGCAAGGTGACCCGGGTGGGCAACATCAACTATCCCACCGAAGCCAGGCAGGCAGGCATCTACGGCACCCTGCGCATGCTGGTTTCGCTGAAGAAAGATGGCACAATCAAGGAAGTGGCAATCCTCCAGTCCTCCGGCAGCACGGTGCTGGATGATGCCGCAATCCGAATTGTGCGTATGGCCGCTCCGTTTGCGCCTTTCCCGGAGGAAATGCGTCAGGACGTGGACGAACTGGAAATCATACGCACCTGGTCATTTCAGAGACGGGGGCTTACATCAGGATGACGGCCGAACACGACACCACAGGCAGTCTCAGGCACCACTTCCTGGTGGCTTCGCCCTGGTTGGCTGATCCCCGCTTTCACGGTGGGGTGATCTACCTTTGCGAACACTCGGAGGAGGGCGCGCTGGGGCTGATGATCAATCAGCCGCTGGATATCCACCTGGGTGAGATCCTCGAGCAGCTCGACATGCACGGCGGGGAACTGGACTTGCCGGTATACACCGGCGGGCCGGTTCAGCCAGAGCGCGGCTTTGTTCTGCACTCGCCGGGCCGGCAGTGGAAGAATACCGCGCGAGTCACCGATGGGGTGTTCTTGACCACCTCCCGGGATATTCTGGAAAGCATTGGCCGGGATGAGGGGCCGGAATCGTTTCTGGTGGCACTGGGTTACTCTGGCTGGGGCGAGGGTCAGCTGGAGGAAGAGCTGGGCAGCAATGCCTGGTTGACCTGCCCGGCCAGTACCGACATTCTGTTCCGCACGCCGGCAGACCAACGTTACCAGGCAGTACTCCGCCTGATGGGCATTGATCTGAACCAGCTCAGTGATTCGGTGGGTCATGCCTGATCCCGGTAACCGTCGACTACTGGCCTTTGATTTCGGCACCCGGCGTATCGGGGTGGCGTCAGGGCAGGAAATGCTCGGAACCGGCCAGCCCCTGGCCATGCTTCCGGCCAGGGACGGGATTCCCGACTGGCAGCAGATCGAGGCGCTGCTGGCGGAATGGCAGCCGGATATTGTCCTGGTTGGCCTGCCTCTGAATATGGATGACACCGAAAATGAGATGTGCGCGCGGGCCCGCAAGTTCGGCAAGCGTTTGCACGGCCGCTACCATGTCACGGTCGAAATGGTGGATGAACGACTCACCAGCTACGAAGCCAAGGGCGAGGTGATGGCCGGTGGTGGCAGCCGCGATTTCGGCCGCCACGGCGTCGATGACCGTGCCGCCGTGCTGATACTGGAAACCTGGTGCCGGGAGCAGGCCGGCTGATCTGATAAACGAGGCTGTAATGACCGCATTGCTTGATATAGACCAGCTGCTCGACACCTTGGAATCCGGCCTGCGTCAGATTCTCCAGGCGCGTGGCGTGGATGACCCGGTGCTGATCGGAATCAGGACCGGCGGTGTCTGGCTGGCGGATGTGTTGGGGAAGCGCCTGGGTATTGCCCAGCCTTTCGGAGAGCTGGACATCTCGTTCTACCGGGATGACTTCAGCCGCATTGGTCTGAACCCCCGGGTGATGCCGTCCAGTCTGCCGTTTGATACCGAAGGCCGGGACATCATCCTGATCGACGACGTGATCATGAGTGGCCGGACGATCCGGGCTGCCATGAACGAAATATTCGACTACGGCCGTCCGGCCAGTATCATACTGGCCACGCTGATCGATATGGGCGCCAGGGAACTACCAATCCAGCCGGATGTGGTGGGACGGGCCCTGACGCTGGAAGCCCATCAACGAGTGAAACTGCGTGGCCCCGAGCCACTGCGCATTGAAGTACAGGAATCCGGGCAGTAAACCTTCCCAACTGATAACAGGCGAGCCATGACCGCGAACGACCCTTCCCCGAACCACTTGCAGCTGACCCGGGATGGTCAGTTGCGGCATTTCCTGACGCTGGATGGCCTGGGCCAGCCACTGCTCACGGATATTCTCGACACCGCCGACTCCTTTATTGAGGTGGGAGAGAGAAGTATCAAGAAAGTGCCCCTTCTCAGAGGCCGCACCGTAGTCAACCTGTTCTTTGAATCCAGTACCCGGACCAGGAGTACGTTCGAACTCGCGGCCAAGCGCCTGTCTGCCGACGTCCTGAACCTGGATATCTCTACCTCAGCTACCTCCAAGGGTGAATCCCTGTCCGATACCCTGCTTAATCTGGAGGCCATGGCCTCGGATATGTTCGTAGTGCGTCATTCCCAGAGTGGCGCGCCGCATTTCATAGCCGAGAGTGTGACCCCGGGCGTCGCCATCATCAATGCCGGTGACGGCCGCCACGCCCATCCCACCCAGGCGATGCTGGACATGCTGACCATCCGTCAGCACAAGGGCCGCTTTGAAGGCCTGAAAGTTGCCATTGTCGGGGATGTGCTGCACTCCCGGGTGGCGCGCTCGCAGATTCGCGCATTGAATGTGCTGGGCGCGGAAGAGGTACGGGTGATTGCTCCCGGCACGCTGCTGCCCAGAGATGTCGAGGATCTTGGTTGTACCGTGGAATACGACATGGCCCGCGGCATGAAAGACCTGGATGTGGTGATCATGCTGAGGCTTCAGAAGGAGCGCATGGAAGGTGCCCTGCTACCCAGTGAACGTGAGTTTTACCGTCTGTACGGGCTGAATCAGGAAAAGCTGGGGCTGGCAAAGCCCGATTGCATCGTCATGCATCCGGGCCCGATCAACCGCGGGGTCGAGATTGAGTCGGCAGTGGCCGATGGGCCCCAGTCGGTCATTCTTAATCAGGTCACCAACGGTATTGCTATCCGGATGGCGGTGATGTCCATGGCCATGGGCGGTCAGATGGCGGAGCGTCAGCAAAGACAGCAGGAACAGCAGGAGGGTCGGGCATGACAGCATCAGCGAACTGGAATGAGGGCGGCCTGAAACTGACCGGCGGGCAGTTGTTTGAGCCGGGCAAGGGGTTGATCAGTAACCCGGGGCTGTTGGTGCGCAATGGTCGCATAGAGGCGGTTGGAGCGCAGGCTCAGGCAGCCGAGGGCGCGGCAACACTGGACGCCGCCGGGCAGGTGATCGCGCCCGGTTTTATCGACCTTTGCTGTAATCTCCGGGAGCCGGGCAATGGCCAGAAGGGCAATATTGCCTCGGAAACACGAGCCGCCGCCCATGGTGGTTTCACCACGGTCTGTGCCTCGCCGGAAACCTCGCCGGTCAATGATTCCGGTGCCGTGACCAATCTGATTCTCGACAGCGTGGCCTCCCGAGGTGTGGTTCGGGTGCTGCCGATCGGTGCCATCACCCGTGGCCTTGATGGCGATATGCTCAGTGATATGGCCGGCCTGAAAGCAGCCGGTTGCGTGGCGGTCGGCAATGGTTCCCGGGGCGTGCGCAATGCCCGCATTCTGCGCCGGTGTATGGCCTATGCCCAGACCTTCGGACTGACCGTGATGTTCAGTCCGGAAAATACGGCACTGGCGGCCGATGGCTACGCCCATGATGGCCAGGTCACCACGCGTCTGGGGCTACTGGGTATTCCCGAGGTGGCCGAAACGGCCGCGGTTATGGAAATGCTACTGCTGGCAGAAGAGACCGGGGTGCGCCTGCACCTGAGCCAGCTGTCCTGCGCCCGCAGCGTCGAGATGCTGGCCCAGGCCCGGGATCGCGGCGTGAAGGTTACCGCCGATGTTGCCATGCACCAGTTGGTCTTCACCGAGTCGGCCCTGGCCGGCTTCGACAGTCGTTTTCATGTCCGGCCTCCCCTGCGCGGAGAATCCGACCGTCAGGCGCTGGTGGCCGGTGTGCGGGACGGCGTTATCGATGCAATTGTGAGTCAGCATCAGCCCCATGATTCCGCGGCCAAGCAGGCCCCGCTGCCCGCGACCGAGCCCGGGCTGTCGAGCATCGAAAGCGTGCTGTCCCTGGGTCTGGAGCTGGTACAGAATCATGAGTTGGAATTGCCGGATTTGCTGCGGGCACTGACCGCCGGGCCGGCGGCTGTCCTGGGCCGGGAAGTGGCTCTGACGGCCGGGGCTGCTGCTGATCTTTGTCTGTTTGACCCGGATGGCCACTGGCAGCCTTCCGCTGCAACGCTGCTGTCGGCTGGCCGGCACGCTCCGGTTCTGGAACGAGCCCTGCCAGGGGAGGTGAAACTCACCCTGGTGGCAGGTCGCACCGCCTGGCAGGCTCCCGGAACCCCACTTTGAAAATGAGGCAGGGGTGGCTCCGCCTCTGTCGACATCATCACAGAACTCGCCGGTTTTGCTGAAAAACCCTTGATGGCAGGCACCTGAGCCAACGTATTCTATGACCTGACCCTCTACGGTCAGGTCATAGAATACGAGAGCCAGTCACCCGGATGTGACCGGCCCGACAATAAAAACTCAGGAGTCATCCCGTGAAATCAATCCGCTTTTCCCGCCGGCTCGCCATGGCGGCCGTCCTGTGTGCCAGCGTGGTGGCACCCTCCCTGGTTCAGGCCCAGGATGAAATCCTTGAGCGCAGTTTCTGTGTGTTTGACCCGGTTGGTGCCAATGGCCCGCTGTTTGCCATTACCAAGGAGTTCCAGCCGGTGGCCCTCAAGCGAGGCATCAAGCTGGAACTGCGTGCCTACACCGATGAAAAAGTAGCGGCCGAAGACTTCAAGGCTGGCCAGTGCGATGCCGTGTTGCTGACCGGCACCCGTGCCCGGGAATTCAACAAGTTTACCGGCAGTCTCGAAGCCATGGGGGCAGTGCCGGGTGAAGAAGAAATGCGCCTGTTGTACAACACCCTGAGCCAGCCCAAGGCCCGGCCGTTCCTGGTTGACGGTCCCTATGAGGTTGCCGGTGTCTTTCCTGCCGGGGCCATTTACCTGTATACCCGCGACCGGGCCATTGATTCGGTCGAGAAACTCCAGGGCAAACGCATCGCAACGCTGGATTACGACTCGGCCTCGGTGCGCATGGTCCGTCATGTCGGAGCATCGGTGGTTGGCTCCAACTCCGCCAACTTTGCCGGCAAGTTCAATAATGGCAGTGTCGACCTGGCCTATGCACCAGCCGTGGCCTATCAGCCTCTGGAACTCTATAAGGGCGTTAATTCCAAGGGTGGGGTGTTCAAGTATGCCCTGGCGTACATGAACTTCCAGGTCATTATTCATCGGGACCGTTTCCCGGAAGACGCCGGCCAGATGGTTCGGGATGAGTCCATCAAGCGGATTGATCAGGCCTACGAGATCATTGCAGAAGCGGAGTCCGGGATTCCTGCCGACGTCTGGATGCACCCGCCCCGGGAAGACGTGGCCGAGTACGACAAGATGCTGCGCCAGGTTCGTCTCTCACTGTTGGAGGACGGGGTCTATGACGAGCGCGCCATCAAGTTGATGAAGGCGATTCGCTGTCGGGTGGATGGCTCCCGTTCGGAGTGCGCCTCCTGAGGCACTGAGCGGCCCGCATACAGCGGGCCGCAGGTGATCAGCGGATGGCGTCTTTCAGGGCCTTGCCGGCCTTGAAACCCACGGTCTTGCTGGCAGGGATCTGGATGCTTGCGCCGGTTTGCGGGTTGCGTCCGTTGCGGGCTTCCCGGCTGCGGATATTGAAGGTGCCGAAACCGATCAGTGTCACGTCCTCTCCCCGCGCGGCAGCCGCCGATACCTGGTCGGTAAACGCGTTGATTACCTCTCCGGCCTTTTCCCGGGTAAGCCCGGTTTTGTCGGCAATGGCAGCAGCAAGTTCAGGTTTGCGCATCGGATACTCCTGATTATTCGTTCTGATTGTTGTTGGTTATTGCCCCGGCCAGGCCGGAGGCTGAAGCAATCTATAGTGGCTTTGGGCTGAATCTGCAAACCTTCTTCGGTAACGATATGTTCCCGGAGGCGTCATTTGCGGGATCGGTCTCATAAACCCGGGGCGGAGTTCGTCATAATGAGCGTCGGTTACAGACTGTAACAAATGGTGCAGTCCGCCCCCATCTTCTGGACAAAACACAAGAACAAAAGGTTGAAAGGTATGAAGGGTTTCCGGAGATCCCCGACAACATCATCTGGGCTTCGCGGCATGGTGGCGGCATTGACTGCCGGTCTCCTGCTGAGCGGCTGCGGGGCGGTCAATAACATGATCTACAAGACCACGGGGGATGTCATGAAGGGCTTCTCCCGCAACCATACCGTCCCCTACCTCATGGAGTCGGACGATCTGGCCATGGGCTGTTCCATGAGCGAGGCTACCGCGCCGCTGTTGATGTCGTTTGGTCGGGTAACCAGCGAGCCGGATCAACTGGCTGTGATGCTCTACCTGTCTTCGGGCAGTTGTGCGGAAGAGCAGGCCAGGGAGCATGAGCTGGCAGGGTTGGCCGCCATGTACGCCATGGACGCGACCGCGGCGGAAGACGCCTTTATTCGCCAGAAGCGTGCCCATACCCTGGCCGCTCGCCGCTATCTGAAAAGCTGGCAGCATCACAATAGCCACTATGGCAACCCGGATGAAACCGAGTGCCCGGATTTCGACGATGACATGGACGAGTTCATGTACATGGCCGGTTTGCTGTCCGGGCTGCAGGCGCTTAACGCCCAGATCCAGGCCACTTCCTCGGTGGGCGTTCCGTTCAATACCGGCTCCGTGGTGGGCCGTGCTACCCAATGTCTGGATAACAAGAAATGGTGGGGCGCCCCCATGGGCCTGCGTGCCACGGTCTGGGCCATGATCCCGGGAACCCAGCCCCAGGGTGAAGATGCCTTCGAGCGCCTGGCCATTGCCGCGGAGCAGGGTGAGGAAGCTGGCGTCCGACTGGGCCATGTGTTCCAGGCCATTGCGGCCATGAACAAGAATGATGAAGCCCTGGTGAAGTCGGTTATCCGGGACCATGCTGAATCCCTTGAGGCCAATCCCGCCAACGAGGAATGGCGGTTTGTGGATGCCATGGCGACCAATATGCTGGTGGCGATTTCGGATCGGTTGTGGGTGGAAAACACCGGCCACCGCACTCCCATCGGGCAGTTCGGTGCCTTCTGGGATGACCAGCGTGAACCGGTCGAGACCATGGATCTGGACGACCTGTTGTAACCATCATCAAGCCGAGTAAGCCGTTATGCCCCAGGGTGGTTTTCGTCGTAGTGGTCTGGAGTGGTTTTCATCGCTGCCGGCCTGTCTGTTGTTGCTGGCTGTGGTTCTGTTCTCCACCAGCAGTGATATTCATAATCAGATGTTGCGCGCTGGTGAGCAGCTCTGGAGCGGTTATTACAAGCTGCGCATGGACCCGGTACAACCGGAGTGCGACCTCGACCGGGATATTGAGGCAGAGGTCGCCCGGGAGCTGGCTGAGCAAGCGCCGGCAGACGACCCGATGGCAGCACTGCTTGGCGCCCATGAAAAAGACCCCCGGGAAGTCCGTCTTGCCATAGAGCGCTCGGTGGCGGATTGCCGGGCCGCTCACGCCAGTTACGAAGACCTGCAGGACAAACTGACTCCCGGTGTGAAAGCCTATCGGGCGGTAGAGCTTTTTGTAGCCGACCTGATCGCGTTCGGGCTCACAGCCCAACGCTATGTTCTGGTGATTCTGGTAATGCTGTGTGCGGTGACCGCCACACTCACCCGCCATCACATTGCCATGCGAGCCATGGAGACCCGGTTGGACTACACCGTCTCCTATACCCTGCAAACCATTGCCAACGCCATGTTGCTGGGCTCGTCGGTGATCTTCCGGCAATCCAGCCTGGCCAGCAGCACCACAGTATCTGGTGAGGAGCTGCTCCTGCACAATTTCTGGATTGTCGGCTTTGCCTGCCTGACACTGGCGAGCCTCTATCGCCTGTTCCGCGTGTCCGACAATCTGGCGCCGGGGGGCAATCTGAACCAGGCGTTTCTGTCGGTTCCGCTCTATACCGTGATGTGTCTGATTTCAGGTACTTACTTCGCGCTGATCGGTCATTCCTCCGGTATCGGGATCTATCTGGGCAAGATGATGGAGCTGGCCGACATGTTCCTGAATGTCGGGCTGTACGTGTGGGTGGGCATGATGCTGAAGCAGACGCGCCTGGCGACACTGGTTTTCAATATTTTCCGGCCCTGGCGTATGCCGCCGGAGATGCTGGCGGTGGTGGCTGTTCTGGTGGCGGCGGTGCCTACCGCCTATACCGGTGCTTCCGGTATTTTTGTGATTGCTGCCGGTGCTGTTATCTACAGTGAGCTCCGAGCGGCGGGCGCGCGCAGACATCTGGCCCTGGCGGCCACGGCCATGTCGGGCTCCCTGGGTGTGGTATTGCGGCCGTGTCTGCTGGTGGTGGTGATTGCCTACCTGAACCGAGAGGTGACGACCGATGAGTTGTTTGGCTGGGGCATCTGGGTATTCGTACTGACCGCCACCCTGTTTGCGATGGTGGCTCTCACGGTGAACCGGCAGAGCCAGTTTGACCTTGCCCCGGCGGCCGATGCCTTTCCGGCGTCCATTCAGGCTTTGCGGCCATTGATTCCCTATGTGATCGTGATCGCTGCCGTAGTGCTGTTCTACCGGCTTGCCCTGGATGTGAAGATGGACGAATTTTCGGCACCCCGGTTGCTGCCGGTGATCATGCTGGCCATTCTGGTATATGAGCATATCAGCCTGAAAAATGGCCGGGGCCGGGCGTCCGGTGAGATCAATCACCAGGGGCTGGAGCGCAGCGTTCGTGGGGCCACCAACGATACCACCGCTGAGATTGGCGCCCTTTTGTTGCTGCTGGGGCTGTCGGTGAGCATTGGTGGTGTGATCGAGCGCTCCCACATCATGGAAACTTTCCCTCAGGCGTTCGACAGTCCCTGGTCTGCCATGCTGCTGATGGTAGTGATCCTGGTGATTCTGGGGATGATCATGGACGCCTTCGGGGCGGTGATTCTGGTAACCGCAACGGTGGCGACCATAGCCTACTCCAGCGGTATTCACCCGGTGCATTTCTGGATGGTGACGCTGGTAGCCTTCGAGCTTGGCTACCTGAGCCCGCCTGTAGCCCTGAATCATCTGCTCACCCGCCAGGTGGTGGGCGAGGCTGAGGTGCTGGCGGCCCAGCAGGAAGGTGGAACCTTCTACCAGCGCCACGAACGCATCATCATGCCACTGATTGCCATGGGTATTTCCCTGATACTGGTTGCCTTTGTGCCGTTGCTGTTCTACGCCAACTGATCTCTCTGCCCGAGGCCGCCCCGGCGGCCTGTCTGGTCTGTGTTCTCAAACCAAAGAATCGAGTAGGAGGGGGAGTTACCTCCCCCGTCCTCTCACACCACCGGGCATACGGTTCCGTACCACGGCGGTTCACGGCCGGCACTGAAGCCGAACCATCGTATCCAGCAAGCTTACCAGAGACAGGCCATTGAACACCCGCTTGGGCAGCGCCGCGTTCATATGAGACGCGCCGCTGTTCCACCACGGACCACGACCATTCGTCGCACTCATCCAAGCCCTCTGCTCTGTCAGACCCAGCCGCATCAGGTTGCGCGCCCGCGTATAGGGGCGCTTCCATTGCTGCCACAGGATCAGTCGCAGTCGCCGCCGTATCCAGCCATCCAATGCTTCCACCGAGCGCTTCGAGGCCGTCAGGCGATAGTAATTCGCCCAGCCCCGCAGCACCGGATTCAGGGATCGGATGGTGGCATTCAGTGACTGCCCCCTTGATCGTTTGAGCAATGGTCGCAGCTTGGCCATAAAAGCCTTCAGGCTCTTCGGTGCAACCCTCAACCGTGCCTGCTTGTGCCAGGTCACGCTGTATCCCAGGAAGCTTCGGCGCCAAGGGCGATCCACAGCGCTCTTGTCTGTGTTCACTTTCAGGCGCAGTTCTCTTTCCAGGAAGTGGGTGACGCTGGTCATCACCCGTTCACCGGCTCTTCTGCTGCGAACGTAGATATTGCAGTCGTCCGCATAGCGGCAGAACCGGTGCCCCCTCCGTTCCAACTCCCGATCCAGTTCGGTCAGAAGCACATTAGAGAGCAAGGGCGACAGGGGCCCACCTTGCGGCGTGCCTTCCCGTCTCGGGCTGACCAGCCCACCGTCGAGCATACCGGCTCGCAGGTAGCGTCGGATCAGAGTGAGTATCCGTCGGTCGGTGATGCGACGGGCCAGCAGGCTCATCAGCACATCGTGATTGACCCGGTCAAAGAACTGGGCCAGATCCAGATCGACCACCCAGCGGTGGCCGTCGTTGATGAACTGCTGCATCACCTTGACCGCCTGATGGGCGCTTCGACCGGGACGGAACCCGTAGCTGTGGTCCGAGAAGGTCGGTTCCAGTATCGGGCTCAACACTTGGTGAAGGGCTTGTTGGATCAGACGATCCTGTACCGTGGGGATACCCAGTATCCGTTCGCCGCCTTGCGGCTTAGGGATACTGA
Organism: Marinobacter sp. bablab_jr008; assembly: GCF_016464145.1. Classification (NCBI taxonomy): domain Bacteria; kingdom Pseudomonadati; phylum Pseudomonadota; class Gammaproteobacteria; order Pseudomonadales; family Marinobacteraceae; genus Marinobacter; species Marinobacter sp. bablab_jr008. The sequence goes on along the minus strand of NZ_JACDWW010000046.1, from coordinate 933 downwards.
CCCGGCGTACCGGCTGAGGATGGTAGTCTCCGGCCAACAATCGGTCACGCAACGTTGGCCAATGCTGTTGCAGGTGGCTCTTCAAAGCGGTCACCGGCATCCGATCGACACCAGCCGCGCCTTTATTGGAAACCACCCGCTGATACGCACGCATCAGGTTCGGGCGCTCCAGCACCTGTTCCATCTGCGTGTTCGGCTCCGCGTTCGTCCACGAGTGAGCCCCCGCGTCTGCTTCGACACGGACTTCAGTACCTGCCGGGTTCCGCCCGGCCCCTTCCTGAATGCCCTGACCCATCCGGGTCACTTCTGTCTTCATAAGCACACTGCGAGAACTTACCGCCTACTAGCGGCCAACCATGTTCAGTCCTTCAGTACGCGGTAACGTACCTACTATGACTTCGGCTGAGTTCTGGCCCCCCATCCCCACCCCTCGCGAGGTGGGTAGCACAGAGGCAGAGTGCCAGACTTCCCAGGGTAAGACGCGTGACCTTCACACTTATACCCGCCGCATCTACGTCCACACCTTCCGTGCAAGTACTGGGCTTTGGCGATAGTGGCCGCCTTACCCGGTGTGACCGCCTCATATGCGATTTCTGTTCGTCGGGCCAGTGTTTTGCCTGCGGCTTCCTTCAGATTCCACCTCGCGGTGGACACCCTTGCCGTTCGGCTAGTGGTTCCCCTTGCCGGGTCCACAGGGGACTTGCACCCCCAAGTCATCCGGCCAGCACCACCTGTACCGGAACAGCGCCCGTCAAGGCGCTACGCGCCATGCCTGGCGCACCACAAAAAAAAGGTTCATCGCGGAATACCGGGAAAAGCGGCTTTGATCTTCAAAAAGAAGTAGCTGTTATCCCGGTAACCGTAGGCCATGCGTTTGATGACCTTGATGCGATTGTTGACGCCCTCCAGCAGGCTGGTGTTCAGGTGATGGGT